>JAISOC010000092.1 GCA_031275915.1 Holosporales bacterium
TACAGATTTTGATCTGAAGATGGCCGAGAACATGAAAAACAAAGAGAAATTCAGCGAAAACGGTGGCTGGGGCACCAGGATTCGAACCTGGGGATGACGGTACCAAAAACCGTTGCCTTACCGCTTGGCTATGCCCCAACACGTGTGTATTATGATAATAATTCAAGGTCTTGTGAAACACAAATACATTCGTATGGACAATATTAGGTTAAACAGGGCTTTGAGTGTTCTTGGAATATGTTCCAGAAGAAAAGCAGATGTATTAATAAGAGATGGGTTAATAATGGTCAATAATAAACTCATTACTACTCTAGGAACAAGAATATCGGAAAGTGACATAATCTTCTTTAACAAAAAATCATACTGTTTAAAAAATGATAAACCAAAGCAAAAAATCTGGTTGTACTATAAAAGAGCTGGATTAATTACATCTCACTGTGATTTACAAAATAGAAAAACTGTGTTTGATGATATAAGGGACAGGTTGCCATATAGAGTTGTATCCGTTGGTCGTTTGGATCTTAATTCCGAAGGATTGCTGTTACTAACAAACGATAACGCCTTTGTTAAATTTGCAGAATCTCCCAAAACTGGTTGGGAAAGAATATATAAAGTGAGAGTTTTTGGAAAACTGTCAGATGAAAATATAGATGCTATTGAGAAAGGTATAACTATTGATGGGATACAATATAAGTCTGTTAAAGTTTCACAATTCAAAGATGGAAACAGGAATACGTGGTATACGTGTACCCTTCATGAGGGCAAAAACAGGGAAATCAGGCGAATTTTTGAACATTTTGGAATTTTAGTAAACAGGCTTATAAGAATTCAATATGGTCCTTACTCATTGCTTACTATGAAACCTGGAGAACTCAAGAGAGTACAGTAACTTATAAATCCCTTCTATTGGAGAAGGCAGCAATTATGGTTCCTTCATCTAAATAATCAAAATCTCCTCCAATTGGCATTCCATGAGACAAGGTTGTAATTTTAACAGGTGCGTTTTTTATATAATCTTTGACAAAAAACATTGTGGTTTGACCATCAATATCTGCACTCATCGCTATAATAACTTCAGCAACAATCTCTTCAGCAATGCGCTGTTTCAGCTTTTGTATATCAAGATCTTCAGGCCTCACTCCTTCAACTGCTGATAACTTACCACCCAAAACATGATATACCCCACCATAAAATCCAGCTCTTTCTATAAACCACAAATCGGAAATACTAGCTACTACACATATAATAGATTTGTCCCGCTTTTGATCTGAACATATATCACAAATTGGAGATGTACAAATGTTATTACAAATTCGGCACGTAGTTGATTTCTTGTATACATCAGTTAAAGTCAGCAGAAGATTTTCCATAACAGTGTTTTTTCTATTCAAAAGGTGAACAACAATTTTATGAGCTGATCTTTCTCCCATATTCGGTAACCTATTTATTATCTTTATTAACTGTTCTATCTCTGAAGACTGCATAACTAAACAGATTTCAAAACATGATAATCTGGGTACTCTTTTTTTATAAATTCGCTAACAGCAATAATAACTCTGTCTACTGTAATATTGGTGGGTTCATCATATGTTTGTACATGAACATCAGACAAAGCAAACAAAGGATAGTGCTCATCTATTAATTCTTTCAAAACTTCCTCCTCATGTCCTGGGCGCAAAAGAGGTCTGTCTTTACGTCCAGTAACCCTCTCCAATAAAGTGGCCATATCAGCTTTTAACCAAACAGAAATAGCCTTATCCCTTATCAATTCTCTTGTGTTTTCGTGTGAAAAAGAGAAACAACCAGTTGCAATAATTTGCATAGGCGCATTAAGTAATCTTGCTATTATCTTATGCTCTCCAGCCACCAGGGCTCCTTCTCCAAAAATACCATCTACATCCGTGATGGAACATCCTGCTGCTATTTCTACTTCTTGATCAGAGTCGCAAAATGGTAGATCAAAACGCTTGGCAAGTCTCTTTCCTATGCTAGTTTTTCCACACCCCATAAGACCCACAAGAACTATCGGCTTTGGAGGCATGAAGCTAACAAGAGGAGTTATTGGCCTAGACGGCACAGAAGAGTTTTCGACAGCTGGAGCTATTGTTTTTTCCTCTAACATTTCTGAAACAAGCATCTTTGAAAATAATACGTCCTATGTTGATAATATCAGTAAATTCCGCGTTTTATGCAAGGGAAAAGTACAATTTTAACCATGTTAATGAATGTGTTGCCACTACCCTGGCTCATAAGGTTAACCGCTTTGTTATTAACTCACATTTCATATAAGACAGCGCTGAAATCCTGACCAAGTGTATAAAAAACACATTTTGTGAGATTTTCTTAAAAAACTTCCCACTTGTTAACGGAAAATTAACCTTTTTGTGCTATTTTTTCCCATCCCTAGCCCCCGCCCGCCACCTTGGGGGCTCGTGCTCACTTCCTCACCTATGCATCAGCATAGCTTCAGCTTATCATAAAAAGATTAAGATTACGTTAATTTTAGGAAGATTTTTTTGAGAAAAATGTATCAGAATTTGGCAACTTTAGTTTCGCACCTGATTATAAAGCTTTTCTTATATGCAGTCTGCTTTATTATT
>JAISOC010000024.1 GCA_031275915.1 Holosporales bacterium
ATGTGTCTGTGAAATTAAGGCACGATGTAGCAAAATGGTGCAAACCAGTATATTATACATTTTGTACCGTTTTCTACGCCAGTGCCACTTTTACAATGTCTGTGTGCAAGTTATCTAAACATTTCGCAAGAATAGCTGCGGTACAGGTTATGTATCAGCTGGATATGGTTGGGGGAGACATAAATAGAATCCTCAGTAACTTTCTTAATCACTATATAAAAAATGAAAATACTTTCGAGAACATGAATAAAAAATTTTTAAAAAAACTTGTGTCATATTTTGTTGAAGACATAGATTTTGATTCTATTATAAAATTACACTCAGCAAAGAATAATGTTGTCTCATCGATAACAAAGAGCATTATCAAGGTAGCAATTATAGAGATGATCTTCGAAAATACTGATATCCCAATTGTTATCAATGAGTACGTGAATGTTTCAAAATATTTTCTCGATCAGAAAGGTGTGTCATTTATTAATGCAGTGCTTGATAAAATTTCAAAAAATATCGAGAGGAAAACAACATGTCGAACAAATGTGTGAATTTTTACCTAATTTCTGGAAATTTTTTGGGCGTAGTAATAAAAATATGTGAAAAATTGTATGTTCTTGGAGAAAATGCCCTCCTATTATTTGATAACGATGATGATCTCAAAGAAGCAGATTCAAAATTGTGGACATATTCAAAATCGAGTTTTTTGCCTCATGGAAGCAAATTTTCCATTTCAATTGATGATGCCAATTACTGTAACGTGTGGCTATCCACCAGTATTGAGTTTCTTAACAATCCGAAGTACCTAATACACAATGGTTTATCCAACATAAGTTCCACTGCTAAAAATTTTGAAAAGCTCATAGACATTTTCAACGCAAATCAAGAAAATTTGGCAAAAGAGAGATCTTCTTTTTATAAAACTCTTGGATTTAATAGCGAAAAAATATGGAAATTCGATAATAAAGAATGGGAATTGTGTGAAAATTTTAGCAATTGAAACAAGCTGTGATGAGACATCAGCGGCTGTGGTATCCTCTTCACCAGACAATCGAATTTTGTCTAACGTTATACATTCTCAGATAGAAATACATAAGAAGTATGGAGGAGTCATTCCAGAGTATGCAGCAAGAAATCATTTAAATAACATAGATGTGGTTGTCACCGAAGCCCTTAAAATAGCCAATGTAAGGATAAAAGATATTGATGTTGTAGCAGCAACTGCTGGTCCAGGATTAATGGGAGGCTTACTCGTTGGATTAACAATAGCTAAAACTATATCTATAATGATAGATAAACCATTTATTGCAATTAATCACCTAGAGGCCCATATATTAACTCCTCGTTTGATATACACAGATTTGGATTTTCCATATCTTGTCCTTCTAGCTTCTGGAGGTAATTTTCTGTTTGCAGAAGTGAAAAAAGTTGGTCAATACAAAATTCTTGGAGAAACATTGGATGATGCTGCTGGGGAGGCCTTTGACAAAGTGGCTAAGATGCTTGGTCTCCCATATCCTGGAGGCCCCTCTATAGAAAAAGCCGCTTCGAAAGGAAATAAAAATAGATTTAATTATACAATACCTCTTTTGAAACAAAAGGGGTGCAATGGTTCATTTTCTGGATTAAAAACAGCTACCAAAAAGCATATAGCAACTCTAAGAGGAGAAATGAATGATCAGGATGTATGTGATATAGCTGCCTCATTTCAAAATGTTGTTGTGAAATTTATAGAAAGACAGTTCAAAAAAGCCCTTGAAATGACCTCCTCTAATGTAAAAAGCGTAGTAATTGCAGGTGGAGTCGCAGCTAATCAAAACCTGCGTACGACTACACAGCACTTTGCGAAAATACACAATCTACAGTTTTTTGCTCCTCCAATTGCTCTGTGTTCTGATAATGCTGCTATGATAGGATGGTGCGCCGTCGAAAGAATTAAAGCTAACCTCGGCTATTCGGACTTGAATTTTCCAGTTAAACCAAGATGGCAGATAGATAATACAAACGCAAAGGGCAAACCCAACTCCAAAATCTCTATATGAGGTTAAGATCTGGGAACTAACAACTAAATGTACAGTATGTGTATAAGAAGAAAAATAAGGTAGAAGTGTACGCTTGCTCACTATCGTTCGCTAATGCTACTTCTGACAGTGTTTATATAAGATAAGATACTACTCAAGAGCCTTGATTTTTTGGAGATACTAGTCTAGAGCCTTTTTTTAACATGAGAAAATATACCAAGATATCCTTTGCCACTGCAAAAAATTTCTGTGATAATTTCACAGTACGTGTTGCGTTTTTTATATAAAATGAATATAAATTTCTGGATTGTAGATACATTCAGTGAGAAGCGGTTTAATGGAAGTCCTTCAGCTGTTATTTTCTCTGACGACATAAATGATGATCACCTGATGCAAAAAATAGCGATGGAGTTAAACACTCCAGAAACTATTTTTGTAAAGCGAAGTGACAATGGTGATTTTGAGGTTTCTTGTTTCTCTCCTTTTGAGAGGGGAATAAGCTTTGGAAATGGCATGTTTGCTTCTGCTCATATCATTTTTACAGAAAAAATGGTTTCAAAAGATACGATCAATTTAATTTTTGGGAGCAGGATTTTTGAAATACACAGATCAGATGATGAAGTTATAACCACTAGGTTATCTGCTCCTGGAGTGAGTAAAACAACAATGTCAAATGAGGTAATAGAGGCTTTTAATGGGGAAAACATAGTATCAGTTGCTGAGTCGAAAGGTGCTCTTATTGTTGAAATCAGGAGTCCTAGGAAAGTTGCAAATTTGGATCCTAATATAGATGTCCTTAGGCATATGGAATATGCTCTCACGATAGTGACCGCGGATACCCACTATGAAACTGATGTGGATTATGATTTTTGTACGAGAGTTTTTGCACCTAGACTCGGTGTATTTGAGGATAGTGTAACTCCACTTGCCCACTCAAGGTTGGCTGTATATTGGCAAGAAAGAATAGGCAAAAACGAGATGGTAGGATGTCAGAAATCCAGGAGTAATAGTTACGTAAATGTTAGATGTGCAGATAAATATGTATACATCTCTGGTAGAAATATCACACTTACAAAAGGTACTTTGTTTTTATAGCTAAAAATGTTAGAATACCTTGCATTCTTTGAAGAACTGTAGAAATTTTGTATGAAAGTTATTCTCTTAGAAAGAATTGAAAAATTGGGATTTATTGGTGATATTGCCGATGTTAAGAGTGGATTTGCCAGGAATTTTTTGCTCCCTCAAAAGAAGGCTTTAAGATCAACAGCTGCCAATCTCGATTATTTTGCAACTAAGAAGGCTGAAATAGAGGCCAACAATTTGAAATTGAAAGAGGGGGCAGAGAAGGTAGCTTCCAAAATGACTGATGTATCTCTTATATTGGTTAGAAATGCCAGTGAATCCGGAATGTTATTCGGATCTATCAGGGGCAATGATATATGTGAATCTCTGGCTGATAAGGGCTTTAAGATCTCTAAGAGTCAGGTAAAAATGGCAAGCCCAATAAAGACCATTGGAAATCACGTGGTGACAATTGTTTTACATCCTGAAGTTACTGTCAATGTTGGGATTAGAGTTATAACTGTTCAAGAACAAGAAATCGATACTAAGTTATCAACAACTGAGGCAACTCAGGGAGAGAACGACAACCAGGCTACTGAAGCTTGATCTAAAACAAATTTAGGCTCTAGACTAGTATCTCCAAAATCAAGGCTCCAGGGTAGTATCTTATCTTCTATAAACACTGTTAGAAGTAGCGTTAGCGAACAGAGTGAGCGAGCGTACACACTTACCTTCTCTTTCTTCCTATCCACATACTGAAGGAAGACAAAACTCTGTAGTTAGACTTTTACATTCAGTTGTCAATCCCTAATCTCGAGAATATTTGCTTAAATCGTCAAGATGATGTAGTGTGTGCGCTGATGGTAATAATGCGAAGCGGAAACAAACTTAAAATGGGTATTGCACTAATTTTTCCAGGGCAGGGATCTCAGAAAATTGGGATGTGTTCGTCCTTTATAACGGGGTTTAAGACTGGAATAGAGGTTATGGAAGAAATCGAGGATGCAATTTCATTTAAAATTTCTAAGCTCATTTTTGATGGGCCTATTGACGAATTAACTCAGACACAAAACGCCCAAATGGCAATATTTGCGGCTAGCATAGCAACATTTTGTGTTCTTCAGCAAGAATTTGGATTTAATATAGCAAGAAGTGTTAAATATATGGCTGGACACTCTCTTGGAGAATATACAGCCCTATGTGCTGCTTCAGCTATTCCAATTATTCACACAGCTATTCTCATACAGAAGAGAAGCGAGATTATGCAGAAAGCCCTTGATGGAGTAGATTCTTGTATGGTGGCCATACTTGGTTTAACCGTTGATAAGGTTGAGAGTTTGCTTGGAAAAAATGCACAGTGTGTTGTAGCAAACGATAATTCCAATACTCAGGTTGTTATCAGTGGAACAGCGACTGCCGTCAAAAAAGTTGCACAAGATGCAATGGAAGCAGGAGCAAAAAAAATAGTTAAATTAAATACTAGTGGGGCGTTTCATAGTCAGCTTATGCATGATAAAACTACAGAACTCGAGGAGTTTATAAGAGACACATCATATTTTAATGCCCCGATTGTGCCAGTTATCATGAATGTTACAGCCAAACCAATTGATTGGGATACTGCCGGAATGGGCACTCTTTTGGCTATGCAAATTTCAAATAGAGTTAGATGGAGAGAGACTATAAAATTCATGGCAGAAAATGGAATCAATAAGATAGTGGAGATAGGACCAGGAAGAACCTTAACAAATCTAAGTAAAAGAGCCTATCCTGGTATAAAAATGACAAATATTGAAACTGTGCCTGAAATGGAAGCATTTGTCAGGGATGAATAGTCTATCTGATATATTTTTAACAAATCTTGAGAAAATTGCTAAATGGGCTAGAGATAGGTCTGTGTGGCCCTTGGCATTTGGTACTTCGTGTTGCGCTGTAGAGATGATGCATGCAGCCGCAAGCAGAATAGATTTAGATAGATATGGTTGTTTGTTCAGGGCAAGTCCAAAACAAGCAGATTTAATGATAGTTGCTGGAACAGTTACTGTGAAATTAGCAGAGCAGGTTAAAATTCTGTATGATCAAATGCTTTTTCCAAAATATGTTATAGCTATGGGAAGTTGCGCCATAAGTGGAGGAATATACGTAGATTCCCCTCACGTAATTCAAGGAATTGATAAAATAGTGCCAGTAGATGCGTATATATTGGGATGCCCTCCCCTTCCAGAAGATTTAGCATTTGAGATTATGAAGATCAAAGGACAACATACTTAAACTTTTCAACGTCTGAGTTACATACCACGCGTTTGCTTGAAAGTAGGAGGCACGCAACATTGTCATAAAACGAAAGCCAAAGCCCCAAAGAGACACATAACCACAACTACAACCCGTGTCAAAATGGGGCAACAATCTTCAAGAATCAGAAGTTACCATTCGTTGTCGTCGTCTTCTTCGTCCTCATCCTCGTCTCCTATACTATGTCTATTACTTGCTGTTCGAATTGCCAGGCGTTGAGACATATCTATTTTTTCTCTCAATTGTCGCACTTCCTTTTGCTCTTCTTCATTTCCCTCTAAATTTGCAACTAACTTGTCAACGCCGTCGTCTATCTTGCTAAGTGTTTCTTGTAGCCTCCTCGCTTTCTTAGAAAATTCTGTCGCTTTTACTTCTTCTCCCAACCTGCTCGTTTTTAAAGATTTGAAGTCATCACTTAACCTTTTGTATCTGGTTTCTTGCAGCTTTTTCATCTTTTCCAAACATTCCTTTATTTTTG
>JAISOC010000031.1 GCA_031275915.1 Holosporales bacterium
TGAGCGAATATCAAGATAGATGCATTCGGTCCTTTGCGATCTCTGTATATTTTCACTGCTCCAGCATCAACCAGCTTTTGTATAATTGCCCTACCTGCTCTTGTGCTGGTAATTCCTGTTTTTTTCACAAGATCTGTTGATTTTACTATAGGCCAATTGAATAGCAAATCCAGCATTTTTATCGAGAATTTGGATTTAGTAACATCCAGAAATGTCTGCTTCATGTGATCATACAGATTTATCATGCCCTTTACTTTTTGAATATTATTCTCTGCCTGAACACACAACGCATTTAAGAAAAATTCTATCCACTCATTCCAGTTATTATTTTTAGAAATTTCATTTAATTTCTGATAATACAGCATCCTATTATTTTCGAAATACTCGCTTAAATAGAACACAGGTCGTTTAATATATAGTTTTTGTTGTAAAAACAAAGGAATTAAAATACGACCAATCCTGCCATTACCGTCAAGAAATGGATGAATTAATTCAAATTGAGCGTGCATAATGGCAAGTTGAACAAGACTTTCCACATCATCTCTATTAATAAATTTTTCAAGATTATCCATAGCTGACATTACATTTTCAGGACGAGGAGGTACATAGGTTGCCTCCTCAATTTTACAACCATATGGCCCTATATAATTTTGAGTAATCCTGAAATTACCACGAGATTTATCCTCTCCTCGAACTCCGCAAAGTAATGTTTCATGTAGCTTTTTGATCATATTTAGATGAATAAATGGATGTCTAGCAAACATTTCCTCAGCTTCAAACAAAGCGGTTTTATAATTAGTAATCTCCCGAATATCAGCTAATTTTGAAGAATCATATTTCTCTCCGACCTCGCTCTTGAATATTTCAGAAAAAGAAGCCTGAGTGCCTTCAATTCTGGAAGAGAGAACGGCCTCTTGAACCGCCATTGGAGCCATTAAAATATCAACATTTGGAATTGCCTCCAACATTCCTGAATACAAAGAAATTTTCCTATTGGCAAATCCAATCAATACAGCAAGTCTATTGTAATTCACACAATCTATTGGCAAATCCTGAGTTACGAAAGGTTCCATAGCACCATTGATTATCTAAACTACACCAAATGATTATACCAAAATGACACATATTTTGCCAACAAAGACACCTAAACGGCATTGAGAATGTCAATTTTGACACTCTTTTCAAAAAGCCGGCATTATAATGCCGGCTTTTTTTATATTTGCTTTCCTTATAGCTCAAACTTGGCTCACAAATTAAATTACGCAGCAGCTCTATCTATTCTTGCGTTTCTTTATTCCCTGTATGTTTTTCACATGGATTTTATAATCACTAGAGAATATGTGAGAATCATCATTTTCTGCAACAAAATACAAATAATCAGTATTTGCTGGATTGAGGGCAGATATTATGGATTCCTTGGATGGACAGCATATTGGAGATGGAGGCAGCCCTTTGTTCCTATATGTATTGTATGGAGAATTAAAAAGCAATTCATTCCTTGTGAGAGGGTGATCAATTTTCCCATATCCATTTGAGAGGGCATATATTACAGTTGGATCACTTTGCAATCTCATATTCTTTTTGATTCTGTTTTTAAAAACTGAGGCAACAAAAGGTCTTTCTTTCGCCGTTTTTGTCTCTTTTTCTATTATAGAGGCCATTATTATTGTGTCCCTTATATATTCCTTCGTTTTCTTTGAGAATAGTTCCCTTATTACCTTCTCCATTTCACCCTTCATCTTTTGAATAATGCTGTTCTTACTATCATTTTTCTTATAGAAATACGTGGAGGGGAAAAGAGAGCCCTCCTCTGAAATATTCTCAATCACTCCCTTTAGAGAATCTTCATTGTTTAATTTTTCAACAATCATCTGAACAGTATATCCTTCTGGAATAGTTATCTTCCTTATAACTGTATCTCCTTGAAACATTCTGGATATGAAAGAATACACAGTCTCATGTCTGTTTATTACATATTCTCCTGTATAAATTCTTCTGTTTAAAGCCGGTATTTTTTCAAGAAGAAAGAAGACAGCTCCATTCCCAAATGAACCATCCTCCTTGATTGTTTCGTATAAATTATTTCCATTTGTAAAAAATATATTATGAGTTTCGCGAGTGCTTTCCTGAAATAAAGCCATATACCCGAATACAACAATACACAAGAAACAAGCGAGTACCTTGAACATTTTTGGTATCAGGTCACAACGGGAATCGAATGTATTTTATTCTTTCCTAAACTCTCAAAACTTCTTGCCATATTATAAATATTGCTTTTTAAGAAGCAGTAACACCTATATTATCGTACCTTTCCTGAAATTGTTCTATAAAAACATTGAGGTAAAACTGGGATTTCTACAATGCCTTTTATATGAAACTGGTGCCTTTTAAGGCATGTGGAAGTTACTCTTTCCGACATCTATAATTCTTTCTTCGCAATACTTGGTTTTTATCGGTTTTGTTACTATTGTAATGGTTGTTTTATTTTCGCTTAGGAATTTATTAATTACTTGTTTGTAATTATTTTTATTGAACGAAGTAGTTTTCATAAATGCCATTAATTTCTCTGTTTGGGAGAATCCGTCATTTGTAACAACTATGTTATGTATTATGTTATCGACTCCTATTTCGTTAAATTGCATATGAGGTATATTTGGTACATTTACTGCTGTTTCGTGGTTTTTCTTCAAAAATTCTCTAAATTGAGTATCAGCAAATGCCTGTGCTTCGATTTCAACTATGTCTTTATTAATAAATTTTAAATTCGTTATTTTTGCAGTCTTATTTTGAATTTTTATCCAGTTTTTGCAACTGATATCATTTGTATATGGAATTTTAAACCTAAATGTGAGATTTCTCATGGAGAGGGCCATATATAATCCAACCATATGCATTATGTGCTTATAAACCTTCTCCCCTTTTTTCGTTTCAAAAAAACTTTGAGAATACACATCAGGAAGAAATTCCTGCACATTTCTAAGATCTATACATACCTTCTTAGAGCCTTCGTTCCCACAATATTGGTTATTAATAGAGACTCTGATTATTTCTTTTCTATATTGTTCATACCCAAAACATATAGAAAGTTTTGGATTGTACCAATACTTTCTTAGACGTATGGGTTGTTCATCTACAGTTGCTATTATTGGAGTATAAACGTCTTGCTGAAACATATGTGTGGTACTTTCACGGAGCAATCTCGAGTGACCAATGTAGTATCTGGATTTTCTGGCAGTTTTGATTGTAGCTATTTTTTCTCCAAATTTTGGCCATGAAGCCTCGAATTTTTGAGGAGTAAGAGTATTTGCCCTTCCACCATTAAATTTGTTATTTATTTTTGAAGTAATGTCTATATCATTCTCCTCTCTTGATATCCACGATGCTCTTATTTCTAATTCTATGTTTGCTATGTTTTTTTCATTTGATTCACTTATCTCTAGAGAATTTTTTATAATTTTGCTTTCAATGTTGTCTATGAAATTGTCTTCATGTATTAAGGATACAGTTGAGGAAGTGGTAGTTGCTCTGTCATAGTATGGAACCTTAAGTTTGCAAAATATCTCAGGGATTTCCAGATTTTTATTATCATACAGAACATCAACAATATCAGAGTCAGTCGTTGAAACATCTATTGTCGGAGGATCTACAGTATTTGTTAGCTTAATGACAATGGTATTTGAAAAAGTTTCCATGTTTACTACATTTCCATGAAAAATTAATTTTTCTCCATCCATAATGCTAGCTACAGCTTTTAAATTCTTAATCTGTTCAAGAAATCTGAAAGGTATCTCAACCAAAGCAATAGGTGAAGTTCCTTCTGTTTCTCGTATTTCCAGAGACAATATATCTATATTGAGGTTTTGGATTAATAATAGTATTTTATTCATGATTTTCACTCCATTTTTATAAAAAAAATATGTTAGGTTGGTTCTTGAGGAGGGGAGTCAAACAAGGAATAACTTTTGCGTTATTGATTTACCTTGTTTGTGCCCTAAATGATGTCCTCATGAAGTTTCTAGGAGATAGATTGCATTTCATTGAAATCTCCTTTTTCCGATTTTTGTTTTCAGCAGTAACGGCGGCAATTCCTTTGCTGTTGGTGAAAAAGAACTTCTTGCAAACTGATATGCATGGTATGCATGCCGTAAGAGGATTATTAGGAACTGTGGCCGTTGCTCTTTGCTGTCTTGGTGTTAATGTTATGCCTTTGGCTGAGAATACAACTATCCTTTTCTCAGAGGCCTTGTTTCTTCTACCTATGGCTGGATTTGTTTTAAAAGAACATATCAATTGCAAAAGTATTATTGCAACAGTCATAGGTTTTCTTGGACTTGTTATTATGTTTAGACCGAGCTTAGATCACTTAAACCTGCTGGCTATTATTCCAACAGCCGCCTCGTTTTTGTTCGCAATTATGAGCATTATGATCAAGATCATGGTAGATAAGGGAGAGAACAACATTACAATGCTTTTGTACTTCTCGATCTATACAACTATTATATCACTATTTTTCGTTCCGTTTTTTTGGATATCCCCAACAATTGAGGAATTAATTCTCCTGTTTCTGTTGGGAATCGGGGCTAACCTCGTGCAATTATTTTTATTTTTGGCATATAGGGCAACTCAAGCTTCAATAATTTCTCCCATTCGATATGCAGAATTGCCCTTTACTGTCCTGTTTGGATTCATAGCGTTCGGACAAATTCCAGATGCTATCACTATAATAGGAGCTCTCTTCATAGTAATTGGAACTCTCCTTGCCTCATGTAATAGAGCAAATGGAATATAAGCCACCACGTAACTTATTCCGCAAATGTATAATCTGTTACTTGTGATGACAAAATTCAACAACTTTTATTGAAAAAAACGCTGATGTTAGTGTGGATAAGGTGATATCGTATTGCATGAGAAATAAGCCTACTAAAGGTTATATTATAAAAATGAGAAAAATTGCCGTATTAAAGGGAGGATGGTCTCCAGAACGATCAATTTCAATTAAGTCTGGAGAAAACGTAGCTAATGGCTTCAGGAAACTGGGGTACGATGTATATGAAATAGATGTCATCAAAGATTTGCGTTATCTAACAGATGAACTGTATAAGATTGACCCTGATTATGTATATAACGCTCTTCACGGCATAGGTGGAGAGGATGGGGTTATACAAGGTCTTCTTGAAATTTTTGGAAAACCGTATTCAAACAGCAATGTTCTGAGCTCATCTTTAGCCTTCAACAAGAGCATTGCCAAGAAGATAGCGAAATCTGCTGGAGTTAATACTCCACACTATATAGACATAAACCAAAATGAATTAAAAAACATATCTGCCAATAATCCATTAATTAGCTATCCTTTTGTGGTTAAGCCATGCAGTAATGGCTCCAGCATTGGAGTATTTGTAATTCATGACAAAGAAGATCTCAAAAAACTGCAAAAAGAAGAGTGGATTTTTGGAAATAATATCATTGTTGAAAAATACATAGATGGTCGAGAATTTACTGTTCTCGTTATTGATAGTAAAGCTATAGGAGCAGTGGAAATACTGCCCAAACATGAATTTTACGATTATTCCAGCAAATATGATGAAGATGGATCTAGGCACATCCCCAATTACAATCTTGAGCAATCACGAAATGCAAATATGTATAAAATGGCAGAAATAGTGTATAATAGTTGTATGTGCAGTGGAATTGCTCGTGTTGATTTCAGATACGATGGTATTAGGCCATATTTTATAGAAATTAACACACAGCCAGGAATGACAGGTGTGTCCTTAGTGCCTGACATTGCTGAATATAGCGGAATGTCTTTTGAGGATATATTGGAGGGTAGTCTAAAAAAGTTATGAAAAAATTGATATCAAATGTATTTGCGGCCTGTTTATTATTAGTCTCATTTTCTGTTATCACAAATGCCACAAAAAAAGATAGCACTGATGAAACGTCTGTGATCATAGTGGATGAAGAAAAGATCAAAGATCAAAGAGATACAAAAAATGCTTCCACAGTAACTGATGATAAAACAAAAAATTTGGCAGATTTTCATAACAAAAAAAGCGTTAACTTCGCTGATTGCCTAGAGTTTAAATTTGGATGTGAAACAGACAACAACCCCGTGATAATATACGTCGTTCCAACATGCCTACATTGCGGAATGTTTTTGGCAGAAGATCTGAACAAATTCTTAAAGACATATGGGCAACTCCATGGAGTTGTGGTTAGGTTTATAATTCCCACTAAAAAAGATTTATTCGTTCTTAAATTATTTTACAACAAATTTTTAAATTACAATTGGGAAAACAAAGAAGAAAAATATAAAGAAAATAAATATAAGATGTATTGGCAATATGTTGATTATGTAAAAAAAATCATAGCTACAGCAAAAAACAGACAAGATCCTAGTATTGAAGATCTCAAAAAAATTGCCCTTAAGTTCGGATTTAGCGAACAAGACTTGGAAAAAGCAGAACCAAATCAAAAAGGTACATATGAAAATCAAATAATAGCTAAAAGCGCAGATTACACACAGCAAATTGCTGAAATAAGCGAATCAGACGAAGTCAAAACCCCATGTATAATAAAGGGAGAGGAAGAATTGGAGGATCTCGAAGAAGTAGTTAACACCGAAGACAACACAGTTAAGGATTAGCTATCATCAACAATGCGTATCAATTTTTTTCGTGATTTATGTCCGCTTTTTATAGAGATATTTGATTTGGGCACTCGAAAATGCTTTGCTAAAACTTCCACAAGGGCTTTATTAGCAAAATTATTTTCAGGACGTGGAGAGACAAAAACCTTTAGCATTGGTCTTCCATTTTCATCATTGATAGTTTCTCCAACTTCTTCCTTTTTAGCTCCTGGAGTCAGGTATATCATGAACTCTCTGTGCGTTTGTATGGGCATATTTGACAGAAAACTTTTGCTGATTAATACTGATTATAGAGGGAATGAGACCTCCATGTAACTTACTACTACACATCGTGTTAGAAATAGCAAAAGGCGAAAGCAAATAATTGCGCGTACCTAACACCTCACTTTCCTTATCACAACCACTTTATTTTTAGGAGAAAACAAATGTTGTCCAAATTTTTAAAATCATATTTCGCAAATGCGAATTCAATATCATCAGTTGTTAACTATGATGTTGGAGACAATCACTATAGCTCTGAATATTCTGATCTGTCTGAAATCGGATATCAGAAAAATGTCATAGTATACAGGTGTATTCACTTGATCGCTCGATCAGTGGCATCTGTGTCTTGGCTTTTAAAAAAATATCATCATGAAAAAAAGATCGATGAATCTCTTCACAATCATGAAATTTTAGATCTCTTTGAAAAACCGAATTCCAAACAATCTCGCTCCAGTTTTATGGAGATGGCTGTCTCTCATCTATTGCTCTCTGGAAATTGCTATATGCAAGCTCTAAGAGATGACAAGCAAAACGTAAAGGAAATACATATCCTACGCCCAGATAGGATTAGAGTTATACCAGGAGATAGGTCAACTCCCTTGGGATATGAGTATAACGTTGGTAAGCATCATAAAGTTTTTTTTAAAGCTGATGAAAATGGATATTCAGATGTTTTTCATATAAAGCTTTTTAATCCATTGAATGATTGGTATGGACAAAGTCCTGTCGGTGTGGCTGTTAATGCAATCAGGCAACACAATGCTATAGCTAACCAAAACATATCATTTTTGGAGAACGGGGGACGTCCCTCAGGAGCTCTGATATACAAATCATCTCTTGATACAAATCAAAAAATAGCCCTTAGAAATGATATTAAAGAAGCCTATGAAGGAGGCAGAAATGCCGGAAAAATCCTTTTATTAGAGGGAGAATTTGAATGGAAAGAAATGGGACTCTCTCCAAAAGATCTCGATTTCATATCAGGAAAGGAATTATCTGCCAAAGAAATAGCCTTGGCTTTTGGGGTGCCATCCATACTTATTGGAGCAACTTCAGACGCCACTTTTTCAAATTATAAAGAAGCAAGATACAACTTCTGGGAAGAAACTATTATTCCTCTCTTAAATACCATTTCAGGAGATATAACAAATTGGTTTAGATACCTGTTTAACACGAACGAATATACAATCACATATGATATAGACTCAATACAAGCCCTTTCAAAGAGACGAGAATCAGAGTGGAACAAAATAAATGATGCAAATTTCTTAACGATTGATGAAAAAAGAGAAGCTCTTGGATATTCCATATCGAAGAGTAATAGTTTATTATGAAGAAGTCTTGTCAAATTGTGTGGTAAGTATATGCAAATTCGAGATTTTGAAGCCTTTAAAAAATGGCTTACTAGTAATCAAAACGTCAGTTACGTTCTTGTTAGGTGCGATTTAAATATTCCCTCAGATACGGAAGATTTGTCTCGTATACATGCAATTAAAGATACAATTCTTGAATTGTTAGCTTTAAATTTGAAGGTTGTATTAATCTCCCATTATAAGAGACCCAACTCAAAGGAATATTTCAAGCGTGCTTTTTCTTTAAAGCGAATAGCAAAAAAGATATCAAAAGTTGTAGGTGAAAAAGTTAAATTTTGTGGGGGGCCTATACAAAAGATCTCACGAACCGACTTTAAATCCAAGATAACTCTTTTGGAAAACTTGAGATTTTACGAAGGAGAAGGAAAAAACGATGAAAATTTTGCAAAAGAACTTGCTAAATTTGCAGATGTATATATCAATGAAGCTTTCTCTGTCTCGCATAGAGCTCATGCTTCTGTTGAAGCTATAACAAGGATTCTTCCTTCATTTGCAGGAATATCATTTGCTCGTGAAGTTCACGGACTCTCAGAAGTAATATCCAATATTGAAAAGCCATACACAGTTATTATAGGAGGTTCAAAAGTATCCTCAAAAATAAAGGTATTAGAATCAATTTCAATGCAGGCTGACTATCTTATAATCACAGGGGCTATGGCCACTACTTTTCAAGAAGCTCTTGGACACAATATGGGGAAGTCTCTTGTTGAGAGAGAACTATTCAAAGCTGTCTTGAAAATTTATACCGATTCAAGTGCTAAAATTATTTTACCAATGGATTTCTTGGTCTCGGAAAATATTAATGAAAAAGGATGTCCTTGCTCAATCGATGATGTCAAAAAAAATGAAGGATGCTTCGATATAGGGCCTGTGTCTGTGCAGATTTTCAAAGATATCATTGATAAATCTAAAACATTGTTATGGAATGGGGCAATTGGAGCCTTTGAATTTGCGAATTTTAGTACAGCTTCCAAAAAAATCTCTAAATTTGTTGCGGAAAAAACGAAGAAAAAAGAAATAGTGAGCATAATTGGGGGGGGAGAAACAGTAGCTTCCATAGGCTCATATAAGGATAGCATGACGTTTGTGTCAACAGCTGGAGGAGCATTCTTGGAGTATGTTACTGGAGCAGAATTACCGGGAATTAAGGCATTGTCTGAATCTCACGTGGCAGCCGCTTGAAAACTGTAATTTAGATGTAATTATAAAAGTATACTTCCTTTTTGGAGGAACTCCATTGTACCAATTGCTCAGCTAGACTTTGTCAAGGTTCGCTTCGCTCTCCACCTTGACAAAGTGCCTCGCAATCGGGATCACTTTTTTCGTTCCAAAAAGGAAATATACTGTAGGGGGAGAGAAAGAGGGAATGTAGGTGTGTACGCTTGCTCACTTCGTTCGCTAACGCTACTTCTAACAGGGTTTATATAGAGGTGTTGTTTATGCAGCATCCTTCTACTAACTACCAAAAAATCTAAAATCAATTTATTTAAAAATAAAGGAGTATTATAAAATGCATACAAATAGAAAAATATTAAAGATTAAACAACACACAGAGCCGTTTCTGAGCAATGACATAGACACGGATCTCGTTAATTTCACAATAGGAGACACTGACATAGGTGAGGAAGATGTATTCCTTGATAGTGAAAATCCAAAGTACATAAAGCTCCTTTGCGAGTTGAAGGGAATCAAAAATTTCCCAAAAATATCATGTATGAAATCGAAGTATAAAAGTATGCCTTCCAGCAAAGATTTTTTAGATATCGAATACAACATATACGATGGTAAATCTGTGTCATTAAATGGACTTGTTTCGGAGATAAATGTTATATACAAGGACAGCTTCCCGGAGGTTCCAGAAGAGTGGACATCTTGGTTGCAGGAGAATTCCTCCATATATTCCAAAAAATTCCACACGCAAAAGGAGAACGTTCAGGCAGAAATGAACATTGACCCAAGGTATGAAGTAACCGCGTATAATCACCTTATATCCGAAGCCTACCCAATAGCAGGTTCCTACCATAAAGGAATCCCCATAGAAAACATAGAGCAATATTTTTCGTATATAGGAATTGGATTACAAGCCAAGCCATACATAGATATCATTTCTTCGAAACAGCTGTTAAATGCCAAACATTTGAAGATATCCCCCTTGATAAAAAGTTCTCAGATCACCTCTCTTCAGGATGATATTCTTTCTGGGAAAATAAAGATCACCATGCCAAATGAAACCAAATATCAGAGCCTCAACGTTGTTAAAGATACAATTGTTTCTGATATTTGCGTTATAAGTTTTAAGAAAGTTTGACAAAAGTCAAGCTTTATTTAGAAAATAAGCTATAATATTGCAATTCGCGTTATAAATGCAAAATTTTTCCTGTTATTTTATCATTTTTTACTTGACAAATATTTTAAAGAGAGTATGATCGTTGCCATCCCTAACCCTCGCCCGCCCTGGGGCTCGTGCCTACCCCTTCATCTATGCCTCAGCATAGCTTCAGCTTATCATAAAAAGATTAAAAATGCGTTAATATGGTAAAAATAAACTTCAGAAAAGGATCCATAAGGGATCTATACCATAAGGGATCTATAAAAGTTTCTTATTTACTGTATTCATGATTTATTTAATACTTGTGAATTTAGATTTACTGTGCTATAGTGAAGAATTAAGTACGGAAGAGTTAGTATTTTTTTATTGGAGTATAAAGTGCGTATTAATCGTAGTATTAATGTTTTTGTAGGGCTGATTGCGTTGGTTCTTTCTGTTTGCCAAGTGTTTGGTGATCAGAAGAGAGATTATGAGATTGTGGTGGAAGTCATTACAGAAGTCATTACAGAAAAGATTAAAGATACAATATATTGTAGTATAGCTGATGAGGTAATGATTCACGACGAGAAATTAAAAAAAGACAATGAATCAATGAATGAAAATGAATATGAACCTGAAGACATCAATATACTAGATGACTACAGTGAACTTGAAAACTACAAAAGAACCAAAATCTACACAAAAGAACCATTGCTTGGTAAAACAGAAACTTCGAGGGTAGCATTGGAAATAGTAAATAAAATTATGAGTGATACCATGGTCATTAATTCCTGTCGTGAATTAACGAATAAGATTTATCTTATTTCCAATCTTATTCCCGATAGGGAACCATATGAGTTAGATCCTAAATATCGTTCTGTGATACATGATAAACTTTTTAAATCTAAACCTTATGAACAGTTTAAAGAGAATGAACAGTTTAAAGAGATGGTTTCAATCTTGAAAGACGTAGGAAAAAAATTAGGGAAATTGTATTGCGATAAAAGTGATATAAACTTGGGCGAAGAAAACATAGAAAAGTGTATGGAGAAATATATAAAAGAATGTAAAGAAAAAGTTATACTCGCAACCAAAAAGGCCCATGATTGGCATGAAATGTCCACCTAGCGGTCAAACGATGTCAAATTTAATACTTATAAATTTAGATTTTCTATGCTATAGTACGGAAGAATTAGAGTTGTTCTTTATTGGAGTGTAAAGTACGTATTAATCGTAATATTAATGTTTTCGTATGGCTGATTGCGTTGGTTTTTTCTGTTTGCCAAGTGTTTGGTGCTCGGAACCAAGTAATTGATCAACATCAAGCAGATATAGTTGGCGAAAGGCTGGCAAAAGATTTGGCAATGGATTTTAGAAATGGAGTTTTTGGAAGTATTAGTGTAAGAACTTTTAACGGAATGGATTGTAACAAAGGCGATAGATTTGATGATGCTAACGATATACTTAATAATGCTAAAGTATATGATAAAACTTACAGTGAAATTATTGGGCCGTGTAAACGATTAAGTACACAAATGGCGACATCTTTAAAAAATGCTGCAGAAATCGGTATAAAGTTTGACAGTGATTCTGGGAAAACGGCCTCGCTAAGATGTGTTAAAGATGTAGAAAAAATTGCAAGAAAAGCTGGTTGGGAACTAACAGATGTAAATGTGCCAGAAGAAGGTATAGCAAAAATTAAAGATGCAATCGAATTAAAGATACAGGAAGTACAAAGTGATTCAGAGTTTGCACAAAAATTCTTGAAGGAATATGGAGAAGGTAAATCACTTATTCTTCGAGAAAATAAGATTAATATCAACAAAATTTGTTGGCTCAAATTTCTTAAAGCTAACGGATCTCCATACAGAGAAACCGAGTTTGATGAAGTACAACGTCTTTACGATGATTGGGAAAAAAAGGCGGATCCTCTCATTCGCGAAGCATGCAGTTCGTTGGATAGTCTTATTAGCAATGAGGATCTTAATCAACTCTGCGATAGCTTATTGGAGAAATAGCTGCCAACTTGTCCTGAGGAGTTTCTCTCGACAGATTGGTGGTCTTACCAGCGCATTTGAAAGTAGCTCTCGTTTCCCCTGTTAGAAACAGCGTCAGTAAACAGAGAGTGATCGAGCGTACAACACACATACCATACCATCTTTATTTTTCACAAAAGCTGACATTAACAAAGGGATTGACAACCAAATTTAGAAGTTCTAATTGCCAAACCTTATCTTCTATAAACACTGTTAGAAGTAGCGTTAGCGAACAATAGTGAGCAAGCGTACACTCCTATATATATACCTTCTTTCCCCCTACAGTATATTTCCTTTTTGGAACGAGAAAGAGAGAACCAGATTGTGAGGCACTTTGTCAAGGTGGAGAGCGTAGCGGACCTTGACAAAGGCTGGCCGAACAATCTGTACAATGGAGTTCCTCCAAAAAGGAAGAGTACCATAGGCATTTGTCGATAATTTCATCAACACAAGCGCATTTCTTGATCATCGCACATCACATGTGTTACTATTGATCTGTATTTAAACATCTGGATTTTTGAAGACAAATGGCTGTTCCTAAGAAAAAAACATCCAAATCGAAGAAAAACATGAGAAAATCTCACGATTTTATAAAAGCTCAAAACATATTGGTTTGCGATAATTGCGGAGCTCCGATAATTGCTCACAACGTCTGCAAATTTTGCAGTTATTACAAAGGGCGAAACATATCAATAATAACCCCAACAGAAGAGATAACGGAAAACCAGGTATAACCAAGGTGACCATTAGAATTGCTTTAGATGCAATGGGAGGAGACCATGGAACGAAGTCCGTTCTTGGAGGAATTCCTCTTTGTAATCCTCATTCCTCTGATGTGATATTTAATGTATTTGGAAATTCAGAACTCATAAAAGGAATGTGTAAAAAAGATTGGCCACATAACATAGTGCACACGGACAAGGTTATTCCTTCTGACATGAAACCCTCATATGCTCTTCGCTATGGAAGGGGTTCAAGTATGTTTGAGGCTATCTCCTCAGTTGCTCGAGGAGAGTCTGATGCAGTTGTTTCTTCAGGAAATACTGGAGCTTATATGGCCCTTTCCAAGGCTATACTGAAGACGATACCTGGAATTGAGAGACCGGCTCTTGTGAGTCTCCTTCCAAATATAGATGGAGGCAGCAATGTTGTCCTGGATCTTGGGGCAAACACAGAATGTGATCCCAATAATTTATTTCAGTTTGCGATTATGGGAGATGCAGTGGCAAGAGCACTCCTCAAAATAGAAAATCCTCGTATTGCTCTCCTTAACATTGGAGTCGAAAAAAATAAGGGAACTTCTATTGTTCAGGATGCATTTAAACTCACCTCCAATTATTTTAAGGATAGATTCATAGGATTTGTTGAGGGAACTGATCTTTCAAAAAGCACCGCCGATGTTATA
>JAISOC010000058.1 GCA_031275915.1 Holosporales bacterium
GTACACTCCTACCTTCTCTTTCTTCCTATACATATACTGTATTTTCCTTTTTGGAACAGCAGCAGAGATCCCAGATTACTGAAGCACTTTGTCAAGGTAGAGAACAGAGTTCTTATGTAGCCTTCATCCTTCTGATAATTTGTGCGTCGTTCCGGTGCTCGAATCCTCATGTACTATCTGTACACTCTGGTTCTGTGCTCCGTATACTCCTTCAAATTCTCCAGAAGTACTTGATTACATTAAGAACTCCTACGAAGTGATCCTTGACAGACAAACGGAAGTAATCTGGTACAATGGAGTTCCTCCAAAAAGGAAAGCATACTGAGGGGACACCAAACTCTGTAGCCAAACTTCTACATTTAGTTGTCAATGCCCTTTTAGATTGCATGTTTGCTTTCATGTCAAAAAAATGCAAACATCATTGATATAATTATCTTCAATGCGTTACACATGAAAAATTTGACAATAAAAGAGGCAAGAGAAGGGTTATTAAACAAAGATTTCAGTTCAGTTGAATTGACCAAGAGCTATATAGAAAACATACGAAAACATGAGGATCTTAACGCTTATATAACAATCTGCGAGGAAAAAGCTCTGGAATTAGCTAGGAAAGCTGATGAAAAAATAGCAAGAGGAGAAACCTCGCAAACTATGCTTGGTATCCCAATTGCCATGAAAGATCTTTTCTGCACAAAAGGAATAAGGACAACTGCAGGTTCTAAGATTCTTGAAAACTTCATTCCCCCATATGAATCTACAGTATCTCAAAATCTGTTGGATGAGGGATCTATTGTGCTCGGAAAAACAAATATGGATGAATTTGCAATGGGATCCTCCAATCTTACCAGTTATTTTGGCCCAGTTTGGACAAATTTCCGTAAAAAAAGTGATCCAGAAACGAAATTAGTCCCAGGAGGGTCTTCAGGAGGTTCTGCCTCCGCTGTCTCTGCAGACTTGGCAATTGCAGCAACCGGCTCAGATACTGGTGGCTCTATAAGACAACCAGCCGCTTTTTGTGGTCTTGTTGGAATAAAACCTTCATATGGAGTGTGTTCAAGGTATGGGATGGTTGCCTTTGCTTCCTCCTTGGATCAGGCTGGTCCCATAACCAAGACCGTTGAAGATGCAGCAATTATGCTAAATGCAATGGCGAGCTATGACACCAAAGATTCCACATCTGAGAAAGTTGATATTCCAAACTATGTCGATTTCATTGGGCAATCTGTCAGAGGCTTAAAAATTGGAATTGCCAAGCAATACACTGATGGTCTAAATGAAGAAAACTTAAATATTCTTGAAAATATCAGGAAGTTGTTGGAGGAAGCAGGATGCGTCTTCGTGGATATAGATTTACAAACAACTTCTTATTGTCTTCCTGCATACTATATTATAGCCCCTGCTGAGGCATCCTCCAATCTCAGCAGATATGACGGGGTGCGCTATGGACACAGATGCGAAAATCCAAAAAACATAGAAGATTTGTATGTAAGATCAAGATCAGAGGGTTTTGGAGAGGAAGTTAAGAGAAGAATCCTCACTGGAACATATGTTTTATCCGCAGGATACTATGATGCCTACTACAATAGGGCCCTAAAGATCAGGCAGATGGTTAAGGATGATTTTAAAAATAATGCCTTTTCAAAGGTGGATCTAATATTGACCATGACAACTCCTACAACTGCCTTTGGACAAAATGATCCTGTTACAGAAGATCCAGTTTCTATGTACCTGAATGATATATTCACAGTGACTGTGAACATAGCAGGTCTTCCAGGAATGTCTATCCCCGCTGGATTATCATCGGATGGACTTCCTCTCGGAGTTCAGCTTATAGGTAATAGATTTTGTGAAAGCACAATTTTCAAAGCGGCCCATGTTATAGAAAAATGCGTGGAGTTCGAGAAACTAAAAAGGGAGATGATAGTGGCGTAGTTGTTAATGATCATAATAAAGTGGGGAGCTGAAAAATATCAGCTCCATATTTGTGTCTCAGGTATTCTCATTGGCGTATGTATCACTTGCACATCCAAAAAAGTTCAAAAACTTCTGAAAAATGCCAGGCTTATCTAAGCTTTGTGCACTGATTGGACGGTATTTAGAAGTATCATTTGATGAACGTGATTTCCCCTTTTTTTCATCTGTTATCGGGTTGTCAGTGAAAACATAAGGAACCCCCTGCTTTATAATTTCTTTTTGATTCGCTGAAAGACTCTCTTCATCTACGCATTGAGTCAATATGATACCACTCCCGACATCAGTATCGTTAAGCATAGGAGCATCATACAATGTCAACTTAAATACATTATAACCTACCGTTAGTGTTAAAACTGGCCACTGCCCATTAATTTTATTAGGTTTTGAATCGATCAAAAGATAGTTTAGTGGCTGGATGATTTTCCCTTTGATTGTCCCAGTTCCATCAGGCGTAGATATATCAAATCCACCATTGTCACATTCACTGATTGTAATTGAATGTTTTGAAGTATTCAAAAGCAAGCTTCTTCCACCTGCCGATTCTGCGTTCGAACAAACACTTACAAGCCCCAGAAACACGTACATTATCTTTTTCATAAATTCCTCCTTTTAAAAAATTCACATGACACACGCCAGTATAGCCACTTTATTTATTATTCGCAATTACTTTCTTTACCATATTAATCTCACTAACCAATTTTGTGAATAGAAATTCGGTAAGTAACGTTATTGTAACTTACAGATATAAAATTCTGTGGCTCAATCATTGTAAATTTGTATTGAATGATATCAGATGCAGATATTTGCTCATCATTACTATTTATTGATGACAAAATTGAAGAAATTAAAGATGTTGACAAAGGAGCACATACTCTAGCAAAAAGAGTTCTTGATTTTGAGCACACAAATCGTACATTTTTGGGCTGGTTGTGCCAATCATCTGGCGCAAAATATGGGGGTTGTAAAAAAAGTTGTTCGCTAAACTCTGGGGTAGGACCTTGTGAGATTTGTTTTGGTTTCTTCAATTTGCTTAACTGCTTGATTAGCTGCTTACAACTATCAGCCACTATAAAATATTTTGGAAATTCTTGCAACGTCCAATATTTTTGCGATGGTTTGTACAATCGATTAATCCAACTCATATCATCTATTTCAATAGATTCATCCACTTGTCTCGGCAATATTGAATCAGATTGTATGATGTGAAAGTTCACCGCTTGCAACTGATTTGCTAACTTAACGAAATACAACTGATCTTTTAATGCTAAATTAATGAAATTATTATTTATCTTATCTCTGGATGCAGAATAGTCTTTGCATATTTCCAAGTAAAAATTATCAATGATGCACTGAGATAGCTCTCGATCTTTATCTTCGATTCCCTTCGGTTTGTGTATTTTGCAATCGCCATATATATACAAAACATTTTTGTCAACAATCAGTTGTGGGGCCTCGTCACAATACGTGCTTTTTCTGTAAATAGCTAATACTTTGCCATCATGCCAAAAGTCTGTGCGATTTTGTAACACTTTTGTTATTTCGTAATCATTTTTTGATTGTACCTTATTGATGTTAAATTTTTTAGTCTTTTTTTGAATCCATCCTGATTTACTGATGTCATCTTCCTCAACGTCATCATCGCTTGATGTAATATCCTTTATGGTTGTGCAATTACACAACCATAGCATATGAGGAGAGATGGAGGAAATCCACTTTCCGATTTGATTTCTGTTATCTTCAATCATTACGTTCGTGTTACCTTGCCCATCAGATAATGCTCCTTGGAAAAAATGTTCCTGAAAGACAACGATTCCTGGAGAATTTGGAACTAATTTTATAACATCTGTTATTCTTAGCAAGTTTGACGAATCTATATTTGTAATGAATTTAGACGCGGTAAAGCAATTTGCATACATAGTTTCTAGCTTATTTTGTTTTTGTGATTGATTTATGCAAGTTATTTGCGGTAAATTGCTCCCTGATATACTATTGCTCTCTATAATATATTTTTTGTTTTTTGCTCTCCATCATTGATTATCAGAGACAAAATCAATTGTATAAAATATAAATCATGTGGAGCAAGTGGTTGATTACCACTCCTTGTTACAACTATTATATAGAATGGTTTCTTATCTGCGTCTTGATCTCCTGGACATAGTGCTCTTTTCAAGGCATTAAATTTGGTTACATCAAAGCCTGGAGAAGAAGCTATTGCTTGCGTTGCTTGAGTAATGATGCTTAACGCTAAGCAGATTTTTAAAATTTTAAATGCCACAAAAACACGGATTTACAAACTATCCTCTTCATTCTATTATTCCTACTAATTAGGCAGTGTTGACACT
Source organism: Holosporales bacterium (assembly GCA_031275915.1). Classification (GTDB taxonomy): domain Bacteria; phylum Pseudomonadota; class Alphaproteobacteria; order RUG11792; family RUG11792; genus JAISOC01. The sequence continues at coordinate 4,317 of JAISOC010000058.1, forward strand.
ATTTTATCATAATGATGCTTAATCCAAAATATACAAAACTGAGAAAAACAATATCCAGCTTGTCATATCGAGTAAAAATTCTCCTGAATTCCTTAAGT
>JAISOC010000071.1 GCA_031275915.1 Holosporales bacterium
TTCTGGAGCGAATCAAGTGGTTTCTTAGGTTTTGCAATTTTTTTGAATTGCCTTATTATCGGATTTTTTGTTTACTTAGGTACATATATTTCACTTTAAGAATAGCTTTGCAATGTCCAGGATTTTCAACATCTTTATATCAATTTTATCCATATATGTGCTGTCTGGATGTGAGGACGAGAAAAAGCAGGACGATGTGATTGTGTTTGGAACAAGCGCTGACTATCCCCCTTTTGAATACATTAGTAATGGAAAGATTGTTGGATTTGATATTGATTTGGCCACAGAAATTGCCAAAAAAATGGGGAAAAAAGCAAAGATAGAGAACCTATCATTCGGAATTATGTTTATTTCCATGCAGAACAAAACTGTTGATGCTCTTATAAGTTCCCTCGGGAAAACTTCTGAAAGGGTGAAAACATATGACTTTTCGAATCAGTATTATAAGGAAACAGCATCAATTATATACAAAAAAGAGAACACGATACAAAATGCGGAACAAATGAGGTCCAAGAAGATTGTTGTGCAACTGGGTTCCATTCCAGAAAAGTGGGTACGAGCAAAAACAAAGGCCGATGTAATTCCAATGGACAACATGAATGGAGCTGTTGAGGCATTAAAAGCTGGACAGGTTGAAGGAGTTATGATGAACACAATAGCAGCCAAGTCATTTGTTGAAAAAAACGAAGGACTATCCTGTTGTGTAATCAATGAATACACAGAGAATGAGGGATATGCAATAGCATTTCCCAAAGATTCTCCTCTCACACAAGAAGTAAATAACATACTTAAAGAGATGGAAGAAAATGGTGAATTGCATAAATTAAGAAGCAAATGGAGCCTGAATGATTGATATTCTGCAAAGTGCTCGGTTCATAGCAACTGGAATCTCTGTTACTCTTGAAGTTTCTGCAGGAGCTTTTCTGATAGGAATTACTTTTGGAAGTATCTTTGCAATCGCCAGGAGAATAAGAATTTGCAGGCCTATTGTTACGTTTATAGTATCTATTCTTAGGGGGACTCCCGTAATCTTGCAGTTAAGCATAATATACTTCGCAACAACTTGGATTATGAAGCTAAGTATTATATCTGCTGGAATAATAGCTTTTGGAATCAATAGCTCCGCATATGTTTCTGAGATATTTAGATCTGGGATCGAAAGCCTACCAAGAGGACAATTCGAAGCCTCTCAAACTCTTGAAATTCCAAAATTTCACATGTGGAAGAAAATTATATTTCCTCAGGTATTCCACAATATGTTGCCGGCTCTCATAAATGAATCTATATCTCTGCTTAAAGAAACTGCAATAATAGGAATTATAGGAGGAATGGATATCACAAGAACAGCTCAGGCAATCGCCTCTGAACATTATGATTATTTCACACCTCTCTGTATAGCTGGAGTATACTACTATTGCCTAACAACAATTATAGAATTAATAGGAAGGAAAATTGAGCAAAGACGTTTGTATACTTAAACTTATTGATGTCTGCAAATCTTTTCATAATGTGAAGGTATTAGACGGAATAAATCTTGAAATTTCAAAGGGAAGTATAACTGGAATCGTTGGACCATCAGGGGGGGGGAAATCCACTCTTCTTCGATGCATACAGGGATTGGAAACCATAGATTCCGGGAAAATAGAAAAAAACGGCAGAACTGGATTTATGTTTCAGGATTTTCAGCTTTTTCCACACATGACTGTCCTTGATAATCTGATTTTTGCTCCATGTATTAAAAACAAATCACAAAGAGAACAGCACATTCAAAATGCTATGCAGATTTTGCAAGAACTTGGAATAGAAAAGAAAAGCCATTCGTATCCAAATACTCTTTCCGGAGGACAGAAGCAGAGAGTGGCCTTGGCAAGAAGTCTGATGATGAATCCAGATATACTCCTTTGCGATGAGCCAACCTCAGGACTCGATCAGTCCACAAGCGATGAAGTAGCTTCCCTTCTGAAGTCAATAAATAATGATACTGGAGTCACAATACTGATTGCCTCACATGACCTCGATTTCCTGAAGCAGATATCTCAGAGGATCATCCCTATGACATTGGTTGAAAATAATTCTTGCCATTAGTTTGGTTTTTATTTATCAATTGGTGAGGAGGTATACAATGAGGCCAAATCATATATAGAAGAAAGCAAACTTCCAATCAATGAAGCACGGCCCACCACAGGCTCTTCACACATACTGCCTTGATTTGTGCATAAGAATCCAGAAAAGTACAGTGAATAAACAAGGCAAAGCAAAAGTTGATGCGAAAACTGGGATAGTTTCATTAGTTCCGAGAGCTATAAGAATATTGTTTAGAAAATGTATTGGGAATGCCATCATTGTCACTCCAATAACTTTTATTGTATATTTCTTTGGATTTCTATGATTATATGATATGCAAAAAAGGGAGGCCAACATAACGAGAGATATCATCTGTAATATGTTTGATATTTGTATACACCATTGTATACGATACCTTAATGTGGAAAGTCCAACATTCTCAAGCATTTTTGCATATTTTGCCAAATTCCAAATAGAAATACTTTTTGGATCTGCTGTCATTTTATTAACTCCCCTTAATGATAATTTTGTTCGAATAGTGAGGTCATTCTGTTGTTTTTCAACTCCATTTGTATCAACTATCAGGGCATTGCGTATCCTCCATGCTCCACTATTTATGGTTGCTTTTTGAGCATGTATAGACTCTAGAAAATTTAATGAAGAATCAAATTTAAAAAACCTAACTTTTAAAAAAGCTTCAGAATGCTTATCAAATGATTCTGCATATATAATATAACTATTATTTTCGTTTTTATCTTTAAACCATAAACCAGTATTTGTCACTGTGATTTTGGAATTTTCTTTTTGTTCATCGTGAAACACCTGGCGTTCTAGTTTTTTTACATGTTCAACGGAAAGGGCTGAAACACCATCAATTATTCCCATATAAAAAGCTCCTAATAACGCCGTTGAAAATATTAAACATTTCAAAATTTGGAAGGGGGATAGACCAAATCCTCTTATTGCGGTGAGTTCAAGTCTATTATTTATAAATATATAAAATAAAACAACAGATACGAAAACAGTAAATGAGAAAAAGGAAGAAATTGTTGTTATTCCTTTTAATACAACGAGTTCTATTATCAATCCCCCAAAACAGCTGTGGCCATGAGGAATTCTTCTTACAACTTCCATAATCTCAAGTAGGGAAGTAACCAAAAAAAAGCAAAAGAATACAATTGCAAATGATAATAGAAAATTTTTTGTTACATATCTGAATAATATATTAAATATTCCAAAATTCATCTTTTCCTGTTTTTTAAGAAAGAAAAATGCATCAAAATACATATGAAAATCGCCATAATGGCATAATTATAATATAGAAAATTTTCGATTTTCCCAGATATATTAACTAAACTTATTACAAAGATTTGTCCAACAACTCCTCCTGCAAAACATTTTAATAATCCGTGCCATCTTCTTTCTCTGTTCGAAGCTATTATCAAAAATCCTGAAATAAAAAGAGCATTTATAATTGGCAAAACGGAGATAACATATCTTCCATGAGCCTCTGACAAATATCGTAGTTTTATCTTATCGACAGAAGCTTTCTTTGCCTCTTCAAACAATTCTTTTTGCGTTTTTTCATGAGGTTTTTCTGATTTTGTTGAATATCTCTTCACAAAATCTGTTACTTCAAAGGAAAATCTTTCAAACTTTAGGACAGAAAGAGGTTTATTTTGTTCATCAAGAACCTGCCTACTGCCGTTTTTGAGAGTGATATATAACCTGTTATTGTTAATCTCATAAGATCCACTTTTTGCAGATATTATATTGGTTTTTAAGGGAGTTTTTTTAGGAATATACGATATGAATACATCTACCAAAGAATCGTTTGTCTTTGCTCCGATATAAATAACAGAGTTCCCAAGAACATTAAAAACTCCTGGTTTTATGATAGACATAGATACTTGACTTCTTACTTTTTGAGATATATCTATCAGACTTTTATGAGATATAGGAATCAAGTTTACTTGAGCATAATACATAACAACTGATAGGATCGCAGCGAAAAACAAGAGTGGTTCTGCTATAGAGAAAGTGCTTTTGCTCGAAGTCATCATCACGACTATTTCTTGATCACTCCGCATTCTGTAAAACACATATATTCCAGAAATTAAAAAACAAATTGGAGAAATCGTATTCACTATCTCAGGCAAAGTACATAAAACTAATTTACAAAACACGGAGAATTGTATGTTGTCTGTAATAATCAGGTTGATATATCTGATAGACGCAGTGAGCCACACCACCGTTATAATAACTGGCGAAATTGTTATAAAATTAGCCAAAAGTCTTCTTAAAATATATCTAAAGAGTATGCTCAATCGACTTCAACAACTTTAAAAAGATACTGCATTTTAGCATCATTTACATCATATCACACAGCAAAGTCTGCAGTTTCTATAATTTCGTCCGTTGATCAAAATCTCACAGTGGCTTTATCAGTCAGGATTAGCGAAATTTCTTATCTCATAATATTTCTTATAGTACTCATGCCACATACAGAAGGACAAAGGATTATATTTCCAAATTGTTCTCCAGAAATTATTATTGGTATTTTCATAGTTTGGGCATCCAGCAGCTTCATATTTTTGTATGCAATCCAATGGCTTAACATCATAGTGTACTATGGCCAAGTCGCGTAGTATCTTCTCTATTTTGCTTGACCGTTTGGTGGGGGTTTTCTCTGATTCAGTGATTTGTTTAGGAAAATGTTTTGGCATAACGCTGACAGGAAAATTGAATTCACATCCTATTTCGCATACTCCGTGACTCTCAATGTATTGTCCAAGGGCTGTTTCCTCCACGAAAACTCCCCTTAGATCTAGTTTTCGTCTTGCTAAAATGTCTTCCATTTTTTTTACAAAGTTGTTTCCCCTCATTTTGGAAAGATCGAATAACCAAAGGCCACCACTATAAGAGCTAGATATCTGTTCAAACGTATTGCCATATTCAGTTCCTCCAAAACAATGTTCTCCCAGATTTATATTCCACAATCTTCTTATATCTTTAATACATATAGTATCTCCATCAATGTACAAACATTTATCATGTAGAAGAAAATCACTAAAAAACAGTTTTAAAAAAATACTCTTTGGCCATTTATACGATTTAAATTTACTAATACGTTCTCTTTCTCTATCAGGAATAGGAATATACTCTATATCATACTTATAAATATCTCTATTAAACTTAAAGAAAAGAACTTTTAAAAATCCACTCATATCGTCATCAAGAGTTCCGTTAAACCCTATTTCATCGAATACAATAGTAAATCTTATAGGTTCCTTACGTTCTTCTGGCTTAGAGTTATCTAGAATAGATATTAGAGAGGTATATGTATATGGCAAATATTTCCTATCAGCAACATATACTATATTTATTATCTCAGATGGATTACACGTCTTTAATCTATTCCATGGAACAATTGGTCCTGATATATCTATGTCTTGGCAACCTGGTAAGTCTATAAATGATGATTCTACTTCATTAATAATAATAGTTTTAGTTAGCCGTATATTCCTACTTATTGCTTTAGATAAATTAGTAACACATAAGAAAACAGCAATTAAAGATAGCAAGATACTCTTTCTCATAATTCCTCCCCCAAGAATTTGATATCTATTATCGAAATGTTACATAGAATTCTTCTTAATCAAGATTGAATGGAGTTTTCTATCTCATAATATTTTTTGTAATACTCATGCCATATCCAGAAAGCCCAAGGGTTGTGTTTCCAAGTTGTTTTCCAGAAATTGTTCTTAGTATCTTCAAAACTTGGGCATCCAGCAGCTTCGTATTGAGGTATGCAATTCCAAGGCTTTGTTGCTTTTTCCCCAAAGTAATAATGAATAATACCTAACTTATTCAAAAAACCAGAGTTATAAAGATTAACTTGCCACTCTTCAAGTCCCTCCAAGTTTATGTCAGCAAAATTATTGTAAATAGATCCTTCCGTCGGTAATGCAGAAACACACACATTGTACCTAAAATCCAGATTAATGGCCCCGGTATCGGTATGTTTTTGAGAATACTCAACCAAAGCAGTTTCTTCGACATAAAATGCCATGGGATACGATGCTGGGAAATACAATGTCGGAGAATACGATGTCGGAGGATACGATGCTGGAAAATACGATGTCGGAGAATACGATGCCGGAGAATACGATGTCGGAGAATACGATATTCCATTTTCTGTTTCCTGTCCTGTTATTACTAATTTTTCTACCTCAGATGCAAAACCTACCTCTCGCATCTTTTCTAAGT
>JAISOC010000099.1 GCA_031275915.1 Holosporales bacterium
GCTTTGCCCTCGGCTTTACCGGCCTTCGTTGTCTTCTTAGCTTTTGCCGTAGTAACCCCATACCCAATACCCAGGCTGCCGTAAAAGCCACTCACAGTGGACGTACAATCTGCCTGAGCTGCTCCAACCATAGCAAAAACACTCGCCACTAATACTAGTTTCGTCTTCATATCTCAATAACTCCATTGAAAAATAACTTAATCTATCGCCGCTATAGTCACATAAATAGCGCTCTACACACAACCGTTGATGGGAGATATCACTGTTTATTTTTATTTAGTGTGTTCAAATTACTACACTGCGTGCCATAGTGGTTTAATTGAAAATATATTCTAAAACGGCATATACTCTACTTCGCAGTAGATGAAAGCGATAAACAAAATGGACATACGAGGTAATTTGAAATATATGGTCAAAAGAGATGGGACATACTCCAATTTTGATCCAGAAAAAATAGTTAATGCTATATATAAGGCTGCCAAAGAAACAGATGAATTTGGATTATCCGAAGCAAAATCTCTTGGGTATAGTGCCACCAATAAAGTTGCACAAAAATTCACTAAAAATCCCCCTCATATAGAAGATATACAAGACATTGTGGAGGAAACTCTCATATGCAGCGGGTATATAACAACTGCTAAAGCATATATCTTGTATAGGGAGCAACATGCCAAAATGAGGGCAGAAGAGATGGCTCAAATTGATGCTGTTTCATCTGTTGACGAATATGTGAATAAATTGGATTGGAGAGTTCATGCGAATGCTAATCTTGATTATTCTTTAGGGGGATTAATTCTCAATCTTTCTGGGAAAATAGTTGCAAATTATTGGCTTAATAGGGTCTATACCACTAAAATTGCTGAAGCTCATAAAAATGGATTCTTTCATATTCATGATTTGGATATGTTGGGTGGATATTGCGCAGGCTGGTCATTGAAAATGCTTATCCAGGAAGGATTTAATGGAGTAAGTGGGAAGGCAGAGGCTCTTCCTCCAAAACATCTTTCAACTGCTTTTTCTCAGACAATTAATTTCTTAGGGACCTTACAAAACGAATGGGCAGGAGCACAGGCTTTTAGTTCATTCGATACATATATGGCTCCATTTTTGAGAATTGACAACATGTCGTATGAAGCTGTTCTTCAAGAAATGCAGTCTTTTGTGTATAACCTCAATGTACCAACAAGATGGGGAACACAAACTCCTTTCACAAATCTCACTTTTGATTGGAAATGTCCTGATGATTTGAAAGAAGAACACCCCATAATTGGAGGAAAAGAAATGGACTTTGTATATGGGGATCTACAAAAAGAAATGAGCATGATTAACAAGGCATATATAGAAGTCATGACCAAGGGTGATGCCAAAGGCAGAGTTTTCACATTTCCAATACCAACATACAACATAGGTAAAGATTTTGATTGGGATGGAGAAAATGTTGACGCTATGTTTGAAATGACCGCAAAGTATGGAATTCCTTATTTTCAAAATTTTGTGAATTCTGATTTAAATCCGAACATGATACGTTCCATGTGTTGCCGATTGCAGCTTGATCTCAGAGAACTTTTAAAAAGGGGGAATAGCCTATTTGGATCGGCTGAGCAAACTGGCTCCATAGGAGTTGTTACTATCAATTGTGCCAGGCTTGGATACCTCCATAAGGGAAATGAATCTTTTTTGTATGATCACTTGGACAGACTGCTCGAAACTGCAAAGACTAGCCTGGAAATCAAAAGAAAAGTTGTAGCCAGATTTTTAGAGAATGGTCTATACCCCTTCACCAAGAGATATCTTGGAACTTTTAAAAACCATTTCTCAACAATTGGAGTCAACGGTGTTAACGAGATGATCAGGAATTTCACAAATGATGAAGAAGACATAACAACCAACAATGGAAAGCAAATTGCATTGAAATTGCTGGATCATATCAGAGATAAGTTAATTGCGTTTCAAGAAAGTACGGGGCATCTTTATAATCTTGAAGCAACTCCTGCAGAAGGATGTATGTATAGATTCGCAAGGGAAGATATAAAAAGATATCCAGATATTATTCAGGCAGGTCGAGAAGGTATGGATCCATATTACACAAATTCTTCACAATTGCCGGTGGGGTATACTGATGACATATTTGAAGCTCTGGACCATCAAGAAGAATTACAAAGAAAATACACTGGAGGTACAGTTGTGCATCTTTACATGACAGAGAGAATTTCAAATGCGGGAGTTTGCAAAAATGTTGTCCGAAAATGCTTAACTCGCTATAAAATTCCATACATAACAATTACTCCAACATTTTCAATATGTCCTAAGCACGGGTATTTGGTGGGCGAGCATGTGTTTTGTCCAAAATGTGATGAAGAACTTCTGGAGAAAAAATACGCTAGTCAATGCGGCTGATTAACTTCATAGTATTTGTAATCCATAGCGCTACTTCTGGTTATTGCGAGTAGTACTCCAACACTTATGGAGGTAGCCAAAAATGAGCTTCCACCATAGCTTATAAATGGCAATGTCATTCCTTTAGTTGGGATCAAGTTAAGGGATGTTGCTATATTTATCAGAACCTGCATTATTAGCTGAAAAGAAATTCCAAAAATAGCAGTAAAGTTAAACATATTTGAGGAATTCATGACTCTTATCAGAGATCTAATAGCGAAAAATATGAAAGCTATTATTATGATTGAACATAAAATGAATCCAAATTCTTCCCCAATGACAGAAAAAACGAAATCTGAATGAGCATCAGGAACCAGTGTTTTTATGACTCCTTCTCCTGGTCCTTTCCCCAAAAATCCACCATTTTTAAATGCTTCAATGGACTTCTGCACCTGATATGTATCTCCACTCCCAGTTAAAAATTCATCAATGCGTTCTGCAAAATGAGGAAGCGTGATATACAGAACAAATAAGGAAGCAACTGCCAAACAAGCAAGCACAGCTATCATAAATACTGACAGTCCGGAAACGAACAATTGTGCTATCCAAGTTGTTACTATTATGAAGGCCATTCCAACATCTGGTTGCGATAGAAGCAGGGGAATTACGATAGATATGCCAATTATTGATAAAACTATCCCAGGGAATTTTCTGTCTGTATATTGCTCTGAAATCAACCATGCAGTTATAACAACCAATGTTGGTTTTAAAAACTCTGATGGTTGCAAAGAAAATCCGAATAAACTTATCCAGCGTCGTGCTCCCTTTATTTCCTCTCCAAATATAAAAACACAAAGTAGAAATAATATACATATAACATATCCAATCATTGCAAATCTTCTTATGTATCGCACTTGAAGCAAGGAGACTACAATTATGATAAATACTCCTATCGGCATCACTATTAAGTGATGTTTAAAAAAATAAAAAGGAGAGAGGCCAAGTTTTATAGCAACAGCCGGAGTTGAAGCTATGCTTACCCATGCCCCTATTGATATTAGGCCTACCACAACAAACGCAGAGACTCTATCAATTGATAGCCACCATCTTCTAAGCAGTTTTTGCACTCAAAATTCACTCCAACTCATTGACTAGCTTGTTAAAATATTCTCCCCTCGCTTTGTAATTTTCAAATTGATCAAAGCTAGCACACATTGGCGAAAGAAGCACTGCAGATGGGCCCGACTCAGCAGATGCGTCTGCATACGCCATTTGCAAAGCATTATCCATTGTTTCGCATCTCACAGTTTCTTTAAGTCCTCTGAATGCTTCCTCAAATTCATCCATTGATTCACCAAATAAATATATTTTATACACACTTCCAATATGCCGATCTATTGATTTATGAATATCAGTTTTCTTACTTCTTCCTCCAACTAACCAAAATATTTTATATCCAATGTACGTTCCAAGAGCCTTTGCGGACGAATCAGGATTAGTAGCTTTGCTATCATTTATAAAAAGAATCTCTCCTATCTTTTTAACAATATTCATTCTGTATGGAAGCGCCTTAAAGCTTCCCATATATCTAGCTATTTCTTTTGGAAATATTCCAATATGTTCGCACACTGCATACGCAAAAGCTGCATTTTGATGATTGTGTTGCCCTCTTAATTCTGAAAATGTAGATAAATCACATATCACTTTTCCCTTATCCATCAAAATTCTTTCAACAATGTATATATCTGACTCTGTATTTTTTTCTCTATCGGAAATGATTACATCTGCAGTATCACGATATTTTTCAAAAGTATTTTTGTCTTCATAGGAAATTATTTTATATTTTGCGTGATCAAGTCCATTATGTTTTGCAGCAATGTAATTCTTGAAATTACCATGATTTTCAAGATGATCTGGTTCTATATTCAAAACACAACATGTATCGAAATTCATATACTTAGAAATGGCAAGTTCATATGAAGACATTTCAAAAACATACA
>JAISOC010000052.1 GCA_031275915.1 Holosporales bacterium
TTTATTGATATTTTAAGTGCTCCTTTTCTTTTTGAAATTACAATTGTATGCATTCTGGAACTCGCAGTATAAATGCTGAAATTTTGGTAACAAGTCATTTAAATGGTTGTTAATCTCCTCAGGTATTACTGGCAATTCCAAATAAAATAATGTAGTATTGTGCGACGAGGGTGGAACAGTAAAATGTTTTTTGGTCTGTCATGAAAGCGAGGCATTTTGTGCAAGTGGCTTTTGCAATCTTGATTTTGGTACTGCAAATAAGTTCCAATTCAAGTGCGGAAGTCGATGTACGGTTATACGAGTACGAAAATTACATAAGCCAAGGGTGTTTCTCCAGTACTCATAAAGAAATTGAATCTGTTGGGTCAGTTAGAGAAATTTACAAAACAATTAATAGCTCAACAAAAGATTTCAATCTAAAAAAAGTATAATGGAAATATATTTCAATATTGGTTGGATTTGTATTATGATTTACAAATTGCAGAGAATGCGTGTAGCTTGCTTATGCAAGAGAAGATAGCTCTCGAAATAATACATACAATAGGTGGCAAATATGGACTAACTAAAGTTAAGATACCAGAGGGAAACAAACATTTTACAAATACTTATAATCAAGTAAGGAATTTTGTTAATTTAGTAATTGTTCACGCTTCTTCGATTTTGAATAATGTAGCCATACAAAAAAAAGTAACGAAAAAGTGTAAAAAACTATTGGGGAATGTGGATAATGCATCTTTACAAAAATCAAGAGAGGAAAAAGAAATGGCTCGGCAAATATATATTGCAAGTGAGAATACAAAGAACCACAATTTTAAGGGAACTTCACAAGATTTTTCAGATGAACAATATACAAAAATTGGATTTGAACAAAACAAACACGGTGCAGATAAAAATCTGAATTGTTTTGTAAGAAATGCTGATCCAGATTCGGTAAATTTGCAAAACGAATTAACAATTGAAGATAAAACATTTGAGTATAAGGAAAACAACGTTGAAGAGATTATTGAACTTGAAAAAGTCCTGTGTAACCCAAAGCACTTGCTATTAATTTGCGAGCTCGCTTTTTCGAAATTGAAGGACAATTTTCATGCGCAATTTGTATTTAATTCTGCTGTTAAAGAATTCGTTGATAATACGTTTGATTTTCGTAATAACACAATGCTTCGAGCGCAATCTGCATTTAATTCTGCTGTTGAAGAATACGTTGATAATACGTTTGATTTTCGTAATAACACAATGCTTCGAGAAATAGCCATAAATTATTTTATGAGTTTTTGGCCAAAGGCATCACGCGTATTGTCAGTTGATCACTTGAAATTAGAAAACAATTGTGGATATGATATATTTGGCAATCGTTATGTGTGCGCGTTTAATTCTTTATTCAATACGCATAGAAGAAATCCTGACAACAAAGAGTTTGTTTCAGCTGGGGGTATACTGACAAATCAGCAAGTGGTAGATCTGTATAAGTCAGGTGGATATCCAAATATAGAACAATCGGAAAATGGATTTATTGAAAAGTATGGTTTTGATTATGGACCACGTCTTATACCAGAAAACTCTTTAAACCAGTCGTTTGCAACAAACGATATATCCAGTAGAGGCCGTACTATGTTGGCATTTCTTGTGTGGACTATAAACACTAATGCACGATTGTCTCAAAGCAAATATATAAAACAAGAGAAAAAAGACAAGCTACGAATTACGGAATATAGATACGCTATAAAAAATGATGTTATGGACTCTCCAATGTCCAAGTTCACACACAGTTACACAGGAATTGGAAATCCGGTAAAACACCCATTCCCACCAAAAACACACTTAACACAACTGCATTTGTTACTTGGATACATACCAAACACAACAGATCCAGAATATATACAAATGATGATGTGCCATAATCTAATATACGCAGCCATGGGAATAAACGTGGCATACTGCAGGTTTTATAATTCGGAAGAAAAATCGGTCGTGTGGTTTCCATCAAAAGATTGCAATTTTTGGACTCTGATCCCTTTTTACAGTTTCTCATGCGTATCGCCATTCATTTCAACTATCATATGTGTGGAATATCGTGGACACGTATGGTCTGCCACGCAAAAAATAAGAAATTTTATTTAGATATTCTATATGGCAATTCCGTGTAAGGCCTGGAAGGAGATCATTAAGAGTGAGCTTAGTACTTTGAAAAAATCTCAGCGCTTTGTGCAAAATTTTCACAAACGTTCATTTTTTGGAAACACCAACAAAGGCAGGTCGCAACAATCTATCATTTATCATGAACCCGTCTTGAACAACTTCGACTACGACTCCAGGTTCTTTCCCCGTGTCTGATGTTTCAAACATAGCCTGGTGCAAATGAGGATCAAACTGCTTATTTAGAGCCTCTATCACCCTTATGCTATGTTTAGAAAGGATCTTGTCCATCTCCGAGAGAACCATTTTTATGCCATCTGCTATCTCAGAGTTTTTATCTCCACAAGTCGAGAGAGCTAGCTTTAGGTTATCTCGAATTGTCAAAACATCTTTTGCAAATGAACTTATACCATATTTGTAGACATCTTCTCGGTCTTTGTCGGCTCTTTTTTTAATATTTTCAACTTCAGCAAGAGCTCGCAACAACTTGTCTTCAAGCTCCATTAATTTTTCTTTTAAAGCATCCCCATTTGAGGCGTCCACTTTAAGTTGCTCCGTCTTACTCTCTGACATAAATACTTCTTTTAACAAAAACAAAAAACACGATTTCACATTAAGTTTGCACAAAAAATCTTTGTATTTCAATAGTGTGCACTGCATGGATTGATAACTAAACGTAATCTCATCTTCTATAAACACTGTTAGAAGTAGCGTTAGCGAACGATAGTGAGCAAGCGTACACTCTTACCTCATCTTTCTTCCTATCCATATACTGTACCTTTAGGTGTCAGTCCCACCTCAAATCTCTCATTGCTAAACTTTTGTAAATAATGGTAGGCTGGGGCGTTACCTCCTTCTTTTTTCTATTCTTTAAGTATGGTAAAACCGGGATTGAGTAGAGCGTGGGTAGTTTGGGGAGTTGCTGCTCTCTTCTATCTGTATGAA
>JAISOC010000070.1 GCA_031275915.1 Holosporales bacterium
CTGTATTTTCCTTTTTGGAACAGCAGCAGAGATCCCAATTGTAGAGCGCTTGGTCAAGGTAGAGAGCGAAGCGGACCTTGACCAAGATAGCGAAGCAATTGGTACAATGGAGTTCCTCCAAAAAGGAAAGCATACTGAACATATAGTTGTTAATCCCAGATTCTTTGAGAAAGATGTGTCAGGATTTGGAATTGTCTTGGACAGGCACAGTTTCACATTCTATTGGGAAACATCTCTCAAATGTTTACTATATCTCTGTCTGTTACTCAGTGTGAATATAAGCTTTCGACAAAACACGTTGAATCATCCACGTGTTGGCCGCTTATAAACATATCCTTATTCAATCTACTGATTCCTCCAAGATGTGCTCTTCTGTCTTTTATGTATGTCTCTGCAAGATGGAAGACGATTTGGGCCTCTATGCCGATTGGAATGTACATCCTTATTATTTCCTTCATTTTGTGTAGTTTGGAAAACTCGTTGTCATTTTTCGATTTTGCTGGCAAAAATTCCAAATATTTTTCGATATTAAGTGATTTTACATGTATTTTTATGCCTTGCATACTATCCCAAATTTTTGAACCAAGTATTGTATTTTTCCCAAGAGAGTTGTAATTTTGTCCAATTTTGGTGGTTTCAGATTCGGAAATAGGATCTGTAAACCCTCCAGAAAATTGTTCTATTTCAACATCAGAATCAAAAAAACTCGATAACATAACTCTCAAAGACTCGGCAGATCTGGTATGTCTCCAGAATAAATTCTGAGAGGAAATTCTGAATTGGTCTGGTAGGGATGGGGAAGCGTTATCCTGCATATCACTGATCTTGTATATAACATTTCCAATAAGAGATTTATTGATCGGAACAGATAAACATTCTGTGATTTGTTTTTTGTCATATAGGTATCTGAGAGACAGGATTTTCTGATTGAAAATATTGAGAAAATCAAGAACAGCTTGTTTATTGTTTTTGTTGTATAAAATATAGTTCTCAATGTAAGGATCAGGCAAATGTCCTTCAATTCCAAACATTCCATTTATGTTTACTGTAATTTCTGGAACTCCATCCTTGATTCCCTCGATCGTGTATACATCCGTGTATTTCGATTGGAAATTCAATTTTCCACTTACAGATATGTCATCGAGAGTAAGACCACTTACTTTCAGCGACCAATCGATTGCCTTTGTGAAGGAGAATCTATATCCCTCGTATATTAATCTATCTACAATGAGGGCCTTCTTTTTTTGTTCTGTTTTTTTCTCCTTTATCTTTTTTTTCCTTAGCAATCCAAACATATTTGTTTTTCGATAAGGCAAATAGTAGAATTTACGACAGTATTACATAAAAACGTAAATTCATGGAAATTTTTCAAAAGGATATCCTTGGGGGAGGTATTTCAATAAATTCTGAAAAATCGAAAAAATTCTCTGAGAAATCAGAGAGTGCTGCAAAAAAAGAATATAAACCAATAACAATTTATGATGGAATTGATGAAAAACACGCAGAAGCAAACGCTATGCTTATTCATAGATTTCTTCAAAAAAAAACTAAAAATAAGAATCTTTTGATTAAACTTTTGAAAAATGAAATGAATATAAAGAATGGAAAGATGGAGGTGACTACTGCAGTTCGCGACTCTCTCCTCTCGGTTTTTGTTATGAAATAGGAGAAATTGCCAAAGTGTTGTCGGATAAAAAGATCATAGTTGTTGGGGCAACAGGAAGGGTCGGAAGAGAAATGTTGAGTATTCTTCACGAGCGCAAAATTCCTCACAACAACATAGGATGTGCTGCTTCTTCACGTTCAGCTGGCTCATATATAGCTTATGGGAAAGAAGATCAAATCATTGTTCAAGATATAAATTCTGTTGATTTTTCAAAATATGAGATAGGATTATTTTCTGCAGGCTCTGAGGTTTCAAGAATATATGCAGTTAAGGCAGCTGAGTCAAAGTGTGTAGTCATAGATAACACCTCGTATTTTAGGATGCATGACGATATATCCTTGATTGTTCCAGAGATCAATCCTGAGGATTATCACAGACACACAAATAAATATATAATAGCCAATCCAAATTGCTCGACTATACAGATGGTGATGGTCTTGAAACCTCTGCATGATGCTTTTGGATTAAAGGAGGTGGTTGCCTCAACATATCAAGCAGTTTCTGGAGCTGGGCAAAAGGGAGTTGAAGAATTGCATTGGCAAATAAAAAATTTAGAAAACACTCCTCCAAGTCATTTTAAAAAACAAATAGCATTTAATGTAATTCCTCAAATAGATGTATTTACTGAGTCTTTGTATACAAAAGAAGAAGAAAAAATGATGAATGAGACAAGAAAGATTTTGCATCTTCCGAAATTAGACATAACAGCAACATGCGTGAGAGTTCCTGTGGATATCGGTCATAGCATCTCTGTCCATGCCAAATTTGAAAAAAATGTTGATATTTTGGTTGCAAAGGAAGAAATTGCAAGATTTTCAGGAATTACAATAATAGATGACCCGGAGAAATACGAATATGTCACTCCAATAGAAAGTGTCAGTAAGAACGAAGTATATGTCAGTCGAATACGAAAGCATCAGACAATTGGAAATGCCCTGTCTTTTTGGTGTGTATCCGATAATTTGAGGAAAGGAGCGGCTCTGAATTCAGTGCAAATAGCGGAAAAAATGTTGTAATTTAGAAAGTAATTTGATAGACTGGCAGAGTACAGGTTGTTCTAGTTTGGGGACTAGGAAGCGTAATATATTATTATAAAGGGAGAACCTAATATGAATAAGAGAATAGTGGCGATAGTGATGGGGACTTGTGT
>JAISOC010000108.1 GCA_031275915.1 Holosporales bacterium
GATAAGGTTTATGGTTAATAATAGTTCAAGCGTTTCATCTGCTCTTATAAAGCAGACAGTATCTCAGATTGAGCATCTTGAAGAACAAAAGTCAGAGATTGCAACGCAAATAAAAGAGACTTTTGATAATGCAAAATCAAATGGGCTCGATGTTTCTATTCTGAAACAGCTCATAAAACAGAGGAAAAGAAAAAAGGAAGATATAGCTGAGGAGGAAGAGTTACTTGAGCTGTATAGAAGAGCTCTGGAGCAATAGTTTAAAGTCTTTAAATGTTTCGTGAGGTATATATGAGAAAAATAGTATTGGCTACATTCGCTTTGGTGTTCGCTGTCGCTTGCGACCATACTGAGAAAGTTGAGCAAAAAATAATAAGGGAAGAGAAGGCAATTGAGATACAGAAACACGTGGATAACATAGAAAATAAGGAAGAATTGCTGGTTGTTTTCGATTGTGATGATGTTCTTGTGATAAAAGAGGATCCTATTGGCCAAGCTGAAAATATGAAGGATCTTGTGGAAATTTTGACAAAAATCGAAAAACACACTTCCAAGAAGGATTTTTCTAGCCTGCTTTGCACTATTCTCGTGAAAAACAAACAGATGTTGATTGAGCAGGAAATGTCCTCAGTTGTGAAGCATATTCAGGACAGTGGAGTGAAGACTATTGTTCTGACTCAGATTGCCCCTGGAAAGTATGATGATATCGCCTCAGTTGAAGAGTTCAGGATACAAATGTTGCACTCTTTTGGGTACCACTTCGAGCGTTCATGGCCAAATTCGGATGTAATGGAATTCAAAAATCTGGAAAAAACAAGAGCTACTGCAACTACAATGAATTTCATGGAAACCTCTAAAAATTATCCTGTTTTCTATATGGGAGTTCTGTTCTGCGGATTTTCCTCCAAAAATGAAGTTCTTGGTGAATTCATCAATCGCATAGACTTTAAACCAAGAACAATAGTGTTTATAGATGACAGACAGAGTTATTTGGATGTGGTTAAGCAATATTGTCAGGAAAATAACATAGAATTCTTGGGAATACATTACACAGGAAATCTTAAAAAGAATGTAAAATGCTCGAAAGCTTCTATGGAAAAACAAATCAAAACTTTCTTAAAGACCAAGAAATGGGTTCCTTTGAAAAATTAAATTTTTCCCGGAACTATGATAGCCTCAGTTTCACATAAGAGAGTCTTTATGAGCAAACGTGAAACTGTGGTTGATTAAAAAAAGATCTTTGCAAAATCATATTGAGAGATGCAAAACAACAAGATATAGTGTTGCCAAGCAACTTTTTTGCGGACTTTATATGAAGTTTATTTTTATAATGCCTGCAATGATGGTCACTTGTTGCATGTGGTCTGTAAGTGCAAGTCGCGTGATGAATTCAGATCCATTGAGTTATTGTTCATCTGAGAACAATGGGTACAATGGAAACTTTCACACTCCACCTCTAAATGGTAATTATTCTACGTGGGAGAATCCCCCTATTTCAGGGTCACCCACTTTTAAAGCAAGTGATAATACTATGAGTTCACTTAGTTTTGCAGAGCCCTTATCTAAGTCGGACAATCCTGAGCAAGACAATCTCAATACATCTCTCACACCAAATAAATCCAAAAATCTCTCTGTAACAACTGAAGAATCAAAGAAACAAGATTCGAAAGCTCCTCTGTAACAACTGAAGATTCTTTTGCAACGGTAGTAAAAATATCTGATAAAGGGTCAAAGCTGGATTCATTTACATCTATTGCATCTATTAACGTAGCATGTTTTTATATGATTAAAAAAGACGAAAAATAAATTGTCTTGAGAAATGTTAATAATCGGGTACGATATGATTAGGTTGCATTAGTTTCAGTTTATCTGCCATGTTGGCAATTTCTCGCATTGTTGCAATTTTTTGTGTTGGATACAGTGGTGTTATGTTGGCACATGTTTATTCATCAGATCAATCAGACTCTGAATCATCAAGTTCTGTGGACTCAAGTCATTCTCCAATTCATAATGGTCCGAAAAATGGATCGTTACCAAATCTAGAAATCCGAGGACTGAGTAACTCACCTGAAGAATATAATGATCCGGAAAACAGATCGTTACCAAACCCAAATACCATGCCGATGTTATGTCCGCCATCACAGTTGTCACGACCTTTAAAGCAGAAAAATCCTGTGAATGCAAGTTACCAATCAAAACAACAGAAAGAGGATTGTTTCCCGCGGCATTTTCAAAAAGGCGAGAATAGCAAAAATCTCCATCCAATCGATAAACCTTACACTCCATCTCCAGATTTTCCAGATAGCAATCGTATAACGTGGGATAATCCTTCAGGATTATCCAAATCTCGGACAAGTAATGCTATGAGTTCGTCTAGTTTTTCAGAGCCCTTATATGAGCAAGGCAGTCTTAATAAACCAAAAACGCCACCTTCCACACAGGACAAAGACAAAACAGGATCCAAAAATCCCTCTGTAACGACAAAAAAGATAGTCTCAACTAAAGTTGCATCTACTAATAAGCACAAAAAGAAATAAAGACGAGTGATAATAATGACTCTCAAATACGTGACCTTGATAATTACAAGGTCGCGTTTTTTCAATTTAATAGCTGGAACATTTGTGAGTTCTTCGTTTTGTTTCCAATACTCCCAACTTTTTCACTATATCTGTTAGGTTTGGACCATGTTGGAGACCTGTCAGGGCAATTCTGAGAGGCATATACAGATTTTTCCCATCCACACACGCGACTTCTTTAACTTTCTGTATCCAGGAGTCTATGTTATGCTCCTCCAACATGTTATATGCAGTTAAAAGAATCTTCTTGTCATCATCAGAAAATCTATGTTTGCACTCGAAGTTATCGGAGAAAATATATTTCCACATCTGAAAATCACCCATTTTCTCAACATTTTCATGAACCAGATCAAAGACTGACTCGCTCGGGCACTGTTCCTCTCCAATCTTATTAATGATCTCCTCATAAGAATATTTGTGAATAATCTTTTTGTTCAGTTTGAAAAGTTCATCAATATCAAATTTTGGAGAATTCGAGCTGAATTTTGTAATATCGAAATATTCTATTAGATCATCCAAGGAGGTAAAGGGAAGAGTATCCTGAGATGAACCGAGGGTAGCCAGGAGGCTTGAAATACTCATGGAATCAACTCCCTCCTCCCTGAGATTTCCAAGGTTTAAGCTCCCAAGCCTCTTCGAAAACTGAGAACCGTCCCTATTTACCAACAAAGAGAGGTGGGCAAAATTGATATTACATGCACTTCCAGAGATGGCATTGAATATGGCCATCTGTACGGAGGTATTCGTAACATGATCCTGCCCCCTTATAATATGTGTGATCTCATAATCAAGGTCATCTATAATTGAGGTAAATGTATAGAGATATGTTCCATCTGTCTTCACGATCACAGGATCGCTAACATTTCTAAGGTTATATGAAATATTTCCCATAACTATATCGTTCCAAGAAATTGTCATATCATCAGGCAGTTTGAATCTCCAATACGGCAAAATTCCTGAATTCTCCAGGTTATCTTGTTCAGATTTAGATAATTTCAGAGAAGCCCTGTCATATATTGGCATCTTCCCCTTCCCAATCGCTAGTTTCCTTTTATACTCAAGCTCCTCCTGAGATTCATAGCATTTGTATAGCAACTCCTTCTCAATGAGCTGATTTTTTATTTCCTCATATCTATGAGTTCTTTCGCTCTGCCTGAGGGAGGAATCATAAGATATTCCCAGCCATTCCAGATCATTCCTTATACTCTCTTCATATTTTTTCTCCGATCTTTCTGCATCCGTATCATCAATCCTGAACAAGAAATGACCCTTATTCTTTCGAGAAAACAGATAGTTAATAACGGCAATCCTAGCATTTCCAATGTGCATATGCCCAGTTGGACTCGGAGCAAACCTCACCTTACAGTTCATCAAATGTTCTTTATAAACCCATCAATACGCGTACCATTATAGGACGTCCA
>JAISOC010000072.1 GCA_031275915.1 Holosporales bacterium
GGTATGTTCTGTGCAAAAATATTGGAAAGATTTGGGAATGGTCTGCAGGCAACTCCAAGAGATGCTATTGTTGGAGATTGGGCGCCCAAGCATTTGAAGGGAGCTTGCTTTGGTATAAGACAAGCCCTAGCCGCCTTGGGATCTGTTATTGGAGCTATCGCCTCATTATTTCTCTTCTGGCAAACTGGAGGCAACTTTCGATCTATTTGTTGGATATCATCCATTCCAGCTTTTCTTGCAGTTCTCATAGTTATATTTTTTGTTAAAGATAAAAAACACAAAAATCCAATTAATACAGAAATATACAGAAATAAAGAGGTCAGGAAGATATCTCTCAAAGATATTAAAAACTTGGGAGGAGAGTATTGGGTAACAGTTGTAGTAGCAAGCACATATATGGTGGCCAAAGTGACTGAATCCATCATTATCTTACATATAATTCATAAGCTTGGATTACCAAACTATTATGGTCCAATATGTATGATTTGCTATCAAACAGCCAATAGTTTTATATCATTTCCAGCGGGAATCATATCAGATAAATTGAAAAGCAGAGACACAGTGATACTTCTTGGTATCTTGGTATTCATAGTCTCTGATGCATTATTTGTCTTTGGGAATACAATGATCAGTATGGCTATTGCTCTTATACTTCTCGGAGCATACGTTGGAATAGCTCAGAGCATATTTCAAGCAAAGATAATGGATGTCGTACCAGTCGATCTCAAAGGTACTGGAATTGGCATTTTTAATTTCGCATGTGCTATTTCGCTCGTTTCAGGAGGAACTTTAGCTGGATACATAGCAAATAAATACTCAACCAACATGTCTTTCATAATAAGCTCAATGTTGGCTGTATTTTCCGTAATTGTTCTACTAATATCAAAGATGATCATATTCAGAAAAAAACAGATAGTATGAAGATTTGTTCTTCCATTATTACATACTACAATGACAAATTTCTGTTTTTAAAAAGAAGGGATCCGAATTATCAGTTTGTTCCTCCTTGTGGAAAGATTGAACCACATGAACATCCAATTGAGGGAGCTGTGAGAGAACTTTTAGAGGAGACCTGTATCAAAGCCATCGCAAACAAGTTGTTACTGGTTGATGTCTGGACAAATGATAATCTTGTATCTTTGACATACATCACGAACTCAGAAACAGAGGATGTAATTTTGTCTGAAGAACATGAAGCATACGTTTGGATAGAATCACACAATTTGCAATCGTTTCAAAATCAAACCGACTATGATTTATCTAAATGGATAATTTTTCGAGAATTGCATAAAAAGTATGATTCCTATTCTGACGTTGTTATTTACGAATAATTTTCTTGCTAAAATAAATATTCTACATTACAATCAAGTTGTTTTGTTGTAAACGTGAAGTAAGTATCACAAATTTTAAATAAATGTGAGGGGTTATATGAAGACAAACAAAATTTTTCTCAGCGCATATATGTTGTGCTCATCTATGGGGCTTGCAACTCAGACAAGTAATTTGTACCCACATAATATGGCTCAAGAACAGTTGAATATAGGGCAAGTACAGTTGGCAACTAATTCCATGCTGCAAGCTATTTGGACAGGACAGAGAACTGATGTGGGAATACAGCAAGCTGATAGAAATGTGATGTTCTTCCTGCAACAACAGGAGACTCTTGAAAAAACCGAATTGTATAAAGCTTATAAAAAAGATGAAAGTGATTATATGCATATAGATGGAAGTGATCGATTGCTTACATTTTTGTTTGGTGAGAATGCACATAATCAAGAAGCCATCATACCTATGATAACATTTGAATTTTTCTCCAATGTACTTGTTCGGTATGGACTGAAACAGACTAAATACTTACGTGTTATGGTCATGAACTACCTTGCACAAGCATTCATCAAGAAAGGATTTTTGGATGCATACAACATTGTTTTTACACAGATATTGCAGTTAATAAATGAAGCAACATTTGTTCCAGTGTACCAAGATGTATCACAAGACTTTTATAATGAGATATTTCTCCCAGCTGGCCTTGTGAATACAGAAGAAGGTAACAAGAAGATTGTAGAAAAGGTTGGATTCAAGTCCCCAGAAATAGAACAGCATATTGAAGATAAACTGAAAAAAGCTGCCCAATTTAGGAAATATAAGAATGCAACATTAATGGCACATTTTTGTAGAAAGAATATTGGACGCGGTACCTGCTATGAAATGTCAAAAGAGAAAATGGCGAAATTTCCAGATGAAATATCGGAAGAAAAAATAATGAATCTTGCCGAGTGGTATTGTCCAGAATTACTCAAACAGTGTTTGGATCCCAAAACGAAAAAATTGCCAATAGATATCGATATGGCAAGAATTTGGGTCGGAAAATATATGGCTGTTGAAAATGGAATGGGTGAATGGAGTCGAAAAATGTACAGTGCGTGGCAAAAGAACACACACATCTATTCTATACAAGACCTAACTTTTCTTGCAGATCAAGGAATAAATTATGAAGAATACGAATTTGCTGCTGTGTATCAAAATAATCCAAAAGGCGGCAAAGAACTAGGACAATCATTTATAGTACGTGACATTGAGGCTAAGATTAGACAAAGAGGTTTTCGTGAAGGAATTTTCATGGAAAAAATGAAAAATATCGGCCAGTATTATGTAAACAACGTTATTTTGGTAAAATATGGTTGTTTATTCGGTGATCATTTGAACCCATATGCGCCGTCTGTCTTCATTTTTCATAAATTTGATCGATACGACGGATGTTACAGTTATGAACAGATTGTGCTGAGAACAAAGGATTATGAACCTGACAAAATTCAGAGACCACGTCCAGTTAATATTGAATGGTGGAAGTTAAACGTTCTTCCGAGAATACGAAATTCAGAAGAACTGAAAAAATATAATTTTTTGAAGATGTGTCTGAAGGAAGACAAAAAGGTAAGAGAGAAGATAAAAAGGAAGATAATGGAGATTAAAGGAAAAGAAATAAATAAAAAGAGAGAAGAAATAAATAGACTTTCCAAAAACATGAGTCACAAAAATGTAAAACAACTCTCTGAAGTGGGGAGAGAAATAACACGACTCTCGAAAGAAATTGAACTGTTTTTTGAAAAGGAAATGCAAAAAATGGAAGAATCAGAGAGGCCACTTCCTGAAATGAAGAGGCAGGATATGGAAG
>JAISOC010000032.1 GCA_031275915.1 Holosporales bacterium
TTGTTGCTGTGTGGCAAAGCAGACCATTTGTTGGACCGATATAACCGAGAAAACCACCATCATCATTATTAATCGTTTTACTAAATTCATTGTACCTGGCTTCTTTATTGATATAACCACCTTTTTCTATTCTACTTTATTGCCCTGCGAATTTCAATAGTGTGTATAAGTTTGTCATAAGTTCAAACACATATGAGACAAAACAGGGGGCCCAAAAAACACATCTTTATTCAACAACATATTTGCAATTATAATCAGGTGCTCTGAGCATAAATCTGTGAGAAAGATGACTGAAACTTTGACATACTCCATCATTGGATACATAATTGGTTCTATTCCATTTGGGTATATATACGCGAAATTTTTTACAGGCGTTGATCTGAGAGAATTTGGATCACACAGCACTGGAACCACAAATGTCTTGAGATGTGGGAACAAAAAACTAGCTGCTGTGACCTTAGTGTCAGACGTTCTCAAGGGAAGCCTTGTTACCGTTGCATCATTAATTTTTTGCGATTATAAAGCAGCTATTTTCGCAAGTTTTTTCTGTGTTATTGGGCATGTGTATCCAGTATGGTTAAAATTCAAGGGGGGGAAAGGAGCAGCAACAACAGCTGGTACCTTCTTGGTTTTTTCTCCTGTTGTAGCTCTAGTTTCGGCCATTATATGGGGAATCACCGCTAAATTCTCAAAAATTTCATCCTTGGCCTCTCTTATATTTTGTTTATCTTTTACAATTATAACTATCTTTAGATTTTGTGTTGGTGATGCGGACTTATATTTGCTTGTTTATTCCTGTTTAATTCTGTTTTTTTTGTTGTTTTCTCATAGGAACAACATAAATAGGCTTATACACAAAGAAGAAAATACTTTTTAATGAAAAATGATTTGAATTTAACAATCAGGCAGATCATCAATAAATATGATTTGCTCAAAAATAGAAGATTTTCAAAATCTCTTGGTCAACATTTTTTGTGTGATTATTCCTTGCTTCTCAAAATAGCAATGTGCGCATCTCCATTTGGTGGTGATGAAGATATAGTTGAGATAGGACCGGGTCCAGGAGGGCTTACAAGAGCTCTTATGGAATGTGCAACCTCAAGAATTTTTTGCATAGAAAAAGATACATCCATGAAAGAAATTCACGATAACCTCCTGAAATGTTACAAAGACGATAGACTGCATTTTATATATGGGGATGCCCTAAATGTTAATCTGTGCAATCTCACTGATAGAAAAATAGTTATAGTTTCCAATTTACCATACAATATTGGAACTCCCCTTCTTTTAAAGTGGATGAGAAATATGCAGAGAATAGACAGAATGGTATTGATGTTTCAAAAGGAAGTAGCAGATAGAATAGTATCAAAACCTGATAGTAAATCATATGGAAGGCTTTCAGTTGTATCCCAGAATTTGTGTAAGGTTGAAAAAATGTTCGATGTTTCAAACAAGGCCTTTTATCCATCCCCAAAGGTTATATCAACTGTCCTTAGATTAACTCCAAAACAAAATATAGATTTTGAAGTGGAGAAATTGGAAAAGTTAACAGCAATTTGCTTTGGACAGCGAAGAAAAACCATATTTTCTTCCATGAAACGACATTTCTCTCAAGAAATTTTAGAGACGGCTTTCAAAAATTGCGAGATTGAAAAAACAGATAGACCAGAAACGATTCTCCCTGCAAATTTCATAAATTTGTTGAATGAATTGCAGGAATTTTTGTGATTCTCGAGATTGAGCAGATATGAGCTCAGAAACCCCTGTTAGAAGTAGCGTTAGCGAACGATAGTGAGCAAGCGTACACACCTATATTCTCTCTTTCTCTTTCCCAGTAGTATATTTCCTTTTTGGAACGAAAAAGAGAGAACCAGATTGTGAGGCACTTTGTCAAGGTGGAGAGCGGAGCGGACCTTGACAAAGGCTGGCCGAGCAATCGGTACAATGGAGTTTCTCCAAAAAGGAAGTATACTTTTGGATTTCTCTAGAGGTCTCCAGAATAAATTTTATTCGCTTTCCTCTTCCTTTTCATCACCTTCAAATTCAACAACACTTTCCATTTTTCCGCAGCAATGCTTATATTTTTTTCCACTGCCGCATGTGCAAAAACTATTTCTTGATTTCGGTTTTGAATCAGTATTTTTAGGTTTGGCTGGCTGAATTATAGGAGATGGCTCAGGTATTGGTTCCCTATTAATCTCAAAATGAAATATTATAGACAGAACTTCTTCCTTATATGATTCCATCATATTTTGAAATAGTGAAAAAGCTTCAAATTTGTATTCATTCAGAGGATTCTTTTGGGCATAAGCTCTTAGATTAATACCTCTTCTCAGGTGCTCAAGAGCTACCAAATGTTTTCTCCAAGACTGATCAAGAATCTTTAACAACACATCTTTTTCTATGTAATTCATGATTTCCTTTCCGTATTTCTCAGATTTTCCCTGATACTTAGAGGTAACCATTTCCTCAAGTTTGTCTGATAGAATCTCCTGTGTAATAGACATATCTCCTATAACTTCCTCTGAATTGATGTCTATATTGAAGATTTTTTTATAGATGTTGGTGAGCATAACCATATCCCATTGATCTGGCACAGTACCAGCTGGAGCTACAACTGAAACAGTTGATTCCACAAAGCTTTCCATCATCCCATTGATAATATCCTGAGTCTCCTTTGCGTTCATCAACGATTTTCTCTGTTCATACACAATCTTTCTTTGATCATTCATGACATCATCATATCTAAGCAATTGTTTCCTGATATCAAAATTATAGGCCTCAACTCTTTGTTGGGCCTTTTCTATTGCCTTTGATATCCAGCGATGTGTGAGGTCCTCATCTTTTTGTACTCCCATTCTCTGCAGAGTTTTTGCAAAATTTGGGGAACCAAATCTTTTGATGAGTTCATCTTCCATGGAAAGGAAAAACTTGGAGGCTCCAGGATCTCCCTGCCTTCCAGATCTTCCCCTTAATTGATTGTCTATTCTCCTGCTTTCATTTCTTTCTGTACCTATAACAAACAATCCTCCTGCCTTGGAGACTATTTCATAATCTCTTTCTACTTCCTCCTTGATTTTTTGAATTTTTTTTGCTTTTTCAGATTCGTCTTGTATGTGAGCGCATTCGACCTCGGTTCTCATTTCCCAGGACCCTCCTAGTTTTATATCAGTACCTCTTCCTGCCATATTTGTTGCTATGGTAACAGTTCCGGGAACTCCTGCATCTGCTATGATATAGGCCTCCTGTTCGTGATGCCTTGCATTCAAAACATTGTGTTTTATTCCCTCTTTCTTAAGCAAATTCGATACAAAATCTGATCTTTCAATGCTGGTTGTTCCAACCAGAACTGGTTGTTTTCTTGAGACGCAATCTTTAATGAGGGCTATGACAGCCCTATCCTTCTCTTCGACAGTTAAAAATATAGAATCTTCGTGATCAATTCTAACGAAGGGTTTATTGGGGGGAATACTAACCACCTTGAGTTTGTATATCTCATCAAATTCTGCTTCTTCTGTCATTGCAGTTCCTGTCATACCAGATATCTTTGGATACAGTCTGAATAGATTCTGATATGAGATAGTTGCGATGGTTTGGCTTTCAGTTTTGACATCAACATGCTCTTTAGCCTCAAGGGCCTGGTGTAACCCTTCTGAATACCTTCTTCCATCCATGATTCTTCCTGTGAACTCATCTATGATTAACACCTGCCCATCCTTGACAATATAATCAACATTCTTTGTGAAGATTTTATGAGCTTTTAAGGCACAATTAACGTGATATACGAGAGAAATGTTATGGGAATCATAAAGGCCGTGAGATTCATCAAGGAGACCTATTTCTCTGAGCCCTTTTTCAACTTTTTCGACTCCAAGATCAGTGAGGGTCACAACTCTGCTCTTTTCATCTTTTTCGAATTCTCCATCTGATACATCTTTCACAACCTTATCAACGGCTATATACAATTGAGTAGCATCCTGATCTGCTCCAGATATAATGAGTGGGGTCCTTGCCTCATCTATCAAAATACTGTCAACTTCGTCAATAACACAGAAGTTAAATGGACGCATAACCAGTTCTTCATCTGTGAATTTCAGATTATCTCTGAGGTAATCGAATCCGAATTCATGATTGGTTCCGTATGATATATCACATCTATAGGCTTCTTTCTTTTCGTAATCTCCCATACCGCTTATTACCACTCCAACAGAAAGTCCGAGAAATTTGTATATTTGCCCCATCCATTGAGCATCCCTCTTTGCAAGGTAATCATTAACAGTAACAACATGCACTCCCTTTCCAGAGAGGGCATTCAGATACACAGCGAGAGTAGCAACCAGAGTCTTTCCCTCTCCTGTCTTCATTTCTGCAATGCATCCTTCGTGAAGGGCCATGCCTCCTATGAGTTGTACATCAAAATGCCTGAGCTCAATGGTTCTTTTGGACACCTCTCTGACAACAGCAAAGGTTTCAGGGAGAATATCATCAAGTGTCTTGCCATTTGCAAGCATTTCTCTAAATTCAGTCGTTTTATTTTTCAGATCATCATCAGATAACGCAGATATATTTTTTTCAAGTTCATTTATCTTTTTTACATTCTTTTCATATTTTTTAATGATACGAGAATTATAAGAGCCAAACATTTTAGTAAGATCAAACATAGAGGTACATATTATTTATTAAACAACCTATGTAGTATATCATGCCATCGATAGCAATCCACCTTATTCGATTCTACATACCAAAGTGCGACTCTTTTTCTAGAAAAGCTCTCTGTCACACATTAATATGGCAAAATAAATATGCGAATAACTTGCACTATAAGCTCAATAATTGTAGAGTTATAGTATATGGCTTATTTTAATAATTTAAGACATGAAATTATCTTTGGGGAGACTTTTCTTTTTTTCTATACTGGCTTATACAAACACAACGGGTGTGTACTGTGAAAAAATAAACATTCCATTTGCTACTCTCTCGGAGTCTATTGTTCAAAGTTACTTGGAAACACGGAAAAACACGCCACAAATATCTGAAATCTCAATGCAAACCATGCAACAAATAGTAATTTTGGTTGAAGCTGTTTTAACAGATGCAGCAAAAAACAACAGTTGTTTTCTTAATTATAAAAAAGGATCCTTAAATGAAAAAATATCCATTATTTTGTTGTATCTGAGAAATGTTCTTCCCCCAAAACATTGGCAACAAGAGCACTATAACGGATTTATGTTAGCGTACTTGCTGGTGTACGAAATAGCACACAATCTCAAAATAACGGAAAAGTTAAAACCAATTATGAACAGTGCTTCTAAATTTCGATCAAGTTTTAAATCAATGTGTGATCCCAACAACAATGATCAGATAAACAATGAATCTAGTCAATTTAAATCGTATAATTGGAATTATGCTTTAGACAAATATGACGAAGAAAAACTTGATAAAGCAAAATTAACAGCTCGCCAATATATTGACCGATTCAAATTAATTGAATTTTTTGAAAATAGAATTAATTCGATGATATCGGATGTAAAAAAATCTTACAAAGAAAACACAGAAAAGTTGCCAACGGTCAATACTAAATTTCAACCATATCAATATGATGGCAGTGAAAATATTAAAAAGACAGCTCTCAAGAATCCAACAGAGCAAAATGTGACAGCACTGGTCAATTTAATAAAATCACTGAAAGATAAAAAGATAAAAAAATCAGCAATCAGAGTACTTAAAATATTGGCATATTATGATGGAAACGAAACAGCTCGAAAAGCAATGTATGATTTGAAATTATGGAAAGGAAAGTATGCACCTCTTCCCTCAGAAAAAGTGTGTAACAGCATACAAGAATATTTACTCAATAAAAAATCAATAGATAAAATTAACGAAAAATATGATGAGGATTTTATGAAGTGTGCAACCGAACTTGAACATTATATTTCGGATGTATCAGTCGAGGACACATTATCGATTCATAAACAAGATAATGCCAATCACGAAGCAATGCTTAAAAATGATTACGAAAATTTTACTTTTTCATTTCCTATCCGAACAGAATTTCTTGGAAAAAGCAAAAAAAGATATGTTGAATTCAGTGTGGATGATAGTAGTATAACGGCTTCTAACTATGGTTGGAAAATACATGTTTCAGCCAGGCCATCAAATGCTGCACAAATAATGAATATAGTGCTCCCTATTTTGCGTAAATTCAGAGTTCATTTTAAAACTATGAATGGAATGCAATCTACAAGAAGCATATACAATAGGACAAGATACAAATCAGATCATACCTTTGTCCTAATTGGAAAATTTATAACAATTTATCCTAATGACGATAGACAAGCAAACGAGATAGCTGTAAAGCTTGATGAAGCTTTTAAAAAAGCAAACCTAGGCCCAGAAGATTTTGTGCCAGTTCCAGGAGATTTTCAAGTTGGGGACACAGGAGGTATTTATACCAGGATTGCCCTATATCTAGAAGAGCACACATATGATATTGAAAACGGACAATCCATTCAAGACATTCGAGACATTCCATTAAATAACGCAGGTTTAATTACTTTATTGATCATGGCGAACGGGAAAAATACCGAGACTTATTATCATCCATTCAAAGATCTTGGATTATATTACGATGATGAGCTTTTGCCACAAAATGTTTGTGAGTTGTGTAAATACCTAAGTGAGAACCTGTATGCTCCTGAATTAACAACTGAAGGGTATATGAATTACCATGAGACATGGTAGTCTGTTCTGGCTTTCTCTTAAATTCGGCAATTTTATTCGATCACATTTTAGGCCAAAACAACTGCTGCTTTTTATGGATTTTGCCTAAAAAATACTGATTTTACCAACCTTTGCCTTATAATGAACAATCTGTTGTTTGTTCATCAAATTCAATAGGCATGAAAATTCTTGGAATAGATCCAGGGCTAGTAAACACGGGCTGGTGTATCCTCAATAAAAATGGCAACAATGATATTGAATATATAGATTGTGGCGTCTTTAGAACAAAAACAACAGATGGTTTTGGACAAAAATTAAGTTATATATACAATTCAGCCATTGAAATTATATCTGCACATTATCCGGATGAAGTTGCTATGGAAGAGGTTTTTGTAAACATGAATCCAGAAAGCAGCAAAAAATTAATTATGGCAAGAACAGCTTCTTACGTAGCTGTTTGCAATTCAGAGCGATTTGTATATGAATATAGACCAAATACCATAAAAAAAAACGTGACTGGCAATGGTCACGCTTCAAAATTGCAGGTTTTTGTAATGATAAAAAAAATTATAAAAGGATTACCAAAAGAAAATATACAGCTTTCTCATGACTCAACAGATGCTATGGCAGTGGCCTTATGCCATGCTTTTGCACGCTAATTTGCAAGTCTAATGCACTTATTCAAAAATCTGTCATCTCACAATATTTCTTATAATATTTGTACCACACCCAGAAAGACCAAGGGTTGTGTTTCCAAGTTGTTTTCCAGAAATTATTTTCGGTACTTTCAAAACTTGGGCATCCAGCAGCTTTGTATTGAGGTATGCAATT
>JAISOC010000081.1 GCA_031275915.1 Holosporales bacterium
ATAGCTATGAAATTAATTGGAGTTGCAATTAGCACGTTTTGCCTAATTCCATGCTCTATCAGCTCTGAATCTTCTTTGAGAATATCACTAAGCAATGACTCCACCGGCAAAAACATCACAACAAACTCTGGAGTATTATAATCGTATTCTTTCCAATATGATTTTTGACTAAGATCTTTTATATGTCCTTTCAAACTTTTCACATACTCCTTCATGTCTTTATCTTCACTATTAACGGCTTTAGCATAAGTGTTTATTGGAGCCTTTGAATCCACTATAACGCACCTATTTCCAGGCAGTTTTATAACCATATCTGGACGTTTAGGCGAATTTTCAGACTGTTCTTGTTCAATAAAATCGCAATATGGCGTCATACCTGATGTTTCAACAACTTTTTTAAGATACATCTCTCCCCATTTTCCACTCATATTGGAATTCGATAATATTTTACTTAAAGAATTAGTATCACTTTGTATTATGTGTTCAATCTTTTCTACCTCTGTAATTTTTTTATGAATACCATTTATAAGTTCTGCAAGGTTTTGAAAATTTTCACTGAGTTCATCTTGATTGCAAGTTGATTTCTTTTTTCTGATTAACAGCACAAGAAGTAGAACACAGATAACACTTAATGCAACAATTAACAAGACTTGAATTGGCAACATTATCTTATTCTCAAAGAAACACAAGAATTATTCCAACACGATATAGAATATTATTTGTATTTTCAATCGTAATTGTCAGTTGGCTTATTTGTACATATTGGATTTTTAGAATCTTGCATAACGAAATCCATTATCTCAATTACAGATTGATTGTTTTTGTATTTTTCTTTGAGTTTATTGGCTTTTTCTGTGAATATCACATTTTCCGAATCTTCAAAAAGTTCCCTGAAGGCCTTCATCATCTCCTGAATACAATCCACAGAAAAACCCCTTCTTTTTAAACCAATTATGTTTAATCCTTTGATCGTCGTTGTTCTTTCCTCTCTGACAAGTCCGTATGGGATAACATCTCTGTCAACCCCAGTGCACCCTCCTATCATCGCATGCCTTCCAATTCTCGTGAATTGTTTAACGGCGGACATACCTCCAACAATGGCAAAATCATCTATAACAACATGCCCAGAGAGGTTTACTCCATTAACAAGAATGACATTATCTCCAATCTTGCAATCGTGAGCTACGTGACAATATGCCATTATCAAGCAATTATCTCCGATTTTTGTGAGCATTCCTCCACCTTGAGTTCCTATGCTGACTGTGACATTCTCCCTAATAACTGTGTTTTTTCCTATCTCAAGTCTTGATCTTTCATTGTTATATTTAAGATCCTGAGGAATCATTCCAATCGAAGCAAAGGGGTATATTGTGCATCCATCACCTATGACTGTGTCTCCAGATAAAACAACATGCGATATTAGATTTACTTTTTCTCCGAGAGAAACGTTCTCACCAATACAACAATACGGTCCTATGTGGCAGCCATCTCCTATAATGGCTCCATCTCCAATAACAGCTGTCTCATGAATTATGGTGCGATTAGTGTGATTCATCTGGAATCATAGCCATAAATTCGGCTGTATCTGCAAGTTCATCTCCAACATACCCGCTCCCAGTAAATTTCCAAAATTTATTGCCTCTTCTTTGAGACAAAGCGACATTTATTTTCAATGTATCTCCAGGGAACACAGGTCTTTTGAATTTCACTTGTTCAATAGACGTGAAATACACAAACTTGGATTCGCCAGGTTGCAAAATCCCTTCTTTCATGAGGGTACTGAAGGCAAGAACTCCTGCTGCCTGAGCCATGGCCTCTATTATGAGAACTCCTGGCATTATTGGGTAGTCTGGAAAGTGTCCAGTAAAGAACCAATCATTATTAGAGACATTCTTAAAGGCCACACAAGATTTTCCATCAACCAAATTCTCAATTCTATCAATCATCAGAAATGGATATCTATGAGGAATTATTTTTTTTATATCTTCTGAATAGAGGACAGGTTTATTCAACTGGTTTCTCCACAACTGTTTCCTCTTTCTTAATATCGGATGAGGCCAAATATGCCATAAGCACACAATCTATAAGAAAAATGGAAGCAAGAAACCAGGTCACCTTTGTAAGCATATTGGAGGTCCCTCTCGCATTGAACATACTGCTGGATGAGCCTCCGCTCGCAAACAGAGAACTTCCTCCATCATTCTTTTGTATCAGCACAATACCTATCAAAAAGAGAGTAACCAAAATGTGGATAAATAACAAAATTCCCATAATTGGTATTAGTCCTTACTTGCCCGTTAGAACCATAATTATAACCGATCCCTCCAGTTTTGGAAGAGTTTCTTCTTTCGCAAAATCAGAACAAAAATCACGAACCTTCTGAATTACTTCTCTTCCCGTCTCTTGCC
Source organism: Holosporales bacterium (assembly GCA_031275915.1). Lineage (GTDB taxonomy): Bacteria > Pseudomonadota > Alphaproteobacteria > RUG11792 > RUG11792 > JAISOC01. The sequence goes on from JAISOC010000081.1 coordinate 2,409, forward strand.
TACTGATTTCCCTACCCCTGTATCTTAAGATAACCTTAACCTTATCTCCATTTTCTATAAATTTCTTAATGGCTTTGCACTTAACAAGCAGATCGTTCTCTCCTATAAAAGGCCTGAGTTGCACTTCTTTGATATTAATAACTTTCTGTTTCTTCTTGGATTCAACTTTTTTCTTCTGTAACTCATATTTGTATTTTCCATAATCCAGAATCTTACAAACAGGAGGATCAGACTCCTCAGCCACAACCACTAAATCCAGGTCAGACTCCTCTGCTGCAGCAATTGCATCCTCTATGGGAACTATACCAACCATAGCTCCGTCTGCTCCAACAAGCCTCACTTTTTTAAATTCAATATTTTCATTAATCATGGCAGATGAATTCTGCCTTTTTTTGTTGTTATCAGCGAAATTTTTTGCCAAATCCAATCCACAAAGTCGCACCGTACTTACAAATCTAACGCGTCTTCGAATATTCATCAAGAAGAATTTTAATTATCAAAAAAAATGCGTACCAAGAAAAAACTCAGTACGCATAAACGTAACTATTATTTGCCATCAGAAGGGGGAGGTAAGGCTTTTAACCCACTCAACCCACCAATTATAGCATTTTTAACAATACTCACACCCTCGGCATAGCCAGCAGCACCAGCAGCAGCTACACGATTTCCAACAGAATATGGTTTATTTGGCGAAATGCTGTTAAGTTTTATTTCAAGTGCTCCTACTTTGTCCTTAATTACTCCAATTATTTCATTGCGGATAGCATCTGGATTGACTTGATCGACAGCTTGAAATCCTATATCAGAGCTAAATGTAAAGTTTACAGGAGAATACAACTTATTCTTATCATCAACATGAAGGAATGAAGTAAATTCCCTGTCCATACCACGATCAATTGCGATTTTAAGTTGTTTGTCTACATCTTTTAAGAATGACATGACCAATTGTACAATTTCGATGCTTGTGTAACTTTTACTATCCTTTTTTGTTACTACCGTATCTTGTCCATATAACGTGGACGTGATGCGCTTTCTTGTATCATTAAGTAAGTTAGTACTCAGTTTGTGTGGAATAACAAAATCAATAAGTTCCTGAAACGCCCCTGAAACATCATCGATGTTATACAAAAAATCATCTGCTTGTGGGATACAATCTATTCCAGAAATCCATTTTTCAAAATCCGTATCTACATCATCCCCCAGGAAATAACTTCCTGATAAAATGCCATCTAAATTCAAATCATGAAACCTTCTATTTCTGCGCACTGACGAGACTTGTGAGACATCAACTGAAGAAAATCCTGATGGAGTCAGCTTAAAGTAAAGTTCATTGCTATCTCCACCAATGAGTTTTCCTTTTTCATCAATAATAAAATCACCAGCGGCTTCAAAAGCCTGTGAGACTCCCCTAAATGGCTCTAATTGTCTATCAACTACACCAATAAACGCCATTACATTTCTTATTGAGAATACATCTAGATACTTCTTTTGCTCTAACGTACAAATAATCTCAGCGCCACTCAACATCCTTCTCGTCCTTTCCTTTAAGCACTTTTGCAAAGCTTTCTTCGGCTCTGAAAAAGAAGAATGCGCAAAGCGTAAAGACGACGATGAGGAAGAATTATCAACAGGAGCCAATCCAGATGGCATAACCCGTTCAATAAGTTTAAAAAACGACTTTTCTACTCCATCTTTGTAATATCCAACCTGATCTCCAACTTGTATATTCTCTATTCCTCGAGTTAACCATGCATCAAATTCTGAATTACATCCGCAATTTGCAAGAAATAAACTTTTTCTTTCTGCGGAAGAGTATGCAAGTTTAAACCCATCCGAATCTGTTGCCATCACTGCTGTATCCATATTCACCAGCATTGACGCTACTAAGAACAACTTTCCTACGACTTTCATTGTCATTGTTTCAAACAAAAAAAAACAAACTCGGCGCGATTCTACACCTTTCAGATGGAGTTCATACTTCGCATTTAAGCCATAATTAGTTGAAATAAACAAAAATTTTCAACCAGCAGTTTATACAACAAAAAGCAGAAAGGTTTATGCCAATATACGAAGTCAACACAGATATGTTTTGAGTTTTGGAAGAGCCAATGTTATCATAGGCACATAGTTTTGATACAAGGATTCACAGAAAAATGTCCAGGCGTTGTGAAATAACTGGAAAATTTGTTCTTTACGGCAATAATGTTAGTCACGCAAACAACAAAAGCAGCCGCAGATTTTTGCCAAATTTGCAGAATATTTCTTTTATGAGTGAGGTTTTAAATATGGCAGTTAGACTAAGGGTGACTCCGAGCGCTGTTAGAAGTGTTGAAGCCAATGGTGGAATTGACGAATTTTTGTTGAAAACAGATCCAAGTAAGTTGGGTAAAAAAGCAGCAGCTTTAAAAAAAATTATAGCCAAAAGAAGAGCGGAGGTACAAATATGACAGAAAATAAAGAAAGTGGACAGGATACGGCTGCACATGGCATGAGTTCCCCGTTTTTCATCAATGATCAGTATATTAAGGATCTTTCCTTTGAAAATCCGAATTTTTTGATGAAATACCAGGAGGACAGGGAGCAACCTCAGGTTTCTGTTAACGTTGAAACCAATGTTTCGAAAATACAGGACACTCACTATGAAGTTTCTATGAAGGTTGATGTAAAATCGTTTGTAGGTGACACGAACATATTTGTTTTGGAGCTGGTATATGGAGCACTGGTGACCGTTGATACCCAGTTATCAAACGATGTACTTGAGCCAATTTTGCTTGTACATTGTCCTTTTCTTATGTTCCCCTTCGTGAGAAATGTTATATCTGAGATAAGTCAAAATGGCGGGTATCCTCCTCTTTTAATAGAACCTATAGATTTTGCCTCCCTCTATATAGAGAAAAAACAAAAGGAGTCAGCAACGACGATTGTTGCCCCAGACGGTTCTATTGTAAAAAACTAAGTGCCAAAGCGGCTTGTATATGTGATAGCTGGAGAACCTTCAGGGGATCTGCTAGGTGGTCCCCTTGTGGAGTCTTTGCTTGCCTTTGGAGTTCAAGTGTCTGGAATTGGGGGACAATCAATGAAGTTTCACGGCCTGGATAGCTTGTTTGATATGTCTGAGCTGTCAATTGGTGGCATAACTGAGGTTATTCCGCGTGTTTTTAGCATTAAAAAATTGATCAGTGCAACAATTGCGGATATTTTGCAGAAAAAACCGAATGTAGTCGTTACAATAGATTCGCCTGAATTTTGTTTCAGGGTAGCCAAAAAAATTAAAAAAAAAGATCCATCGATAAGACTTGTACATTATGTTGCTCCAAGTGTTTGGGCCTGGCGTCCTGGTAGAGCTAAAAAAATGGCACCTGTATATGATCATGTCCTGACCCTCTTTGATTTTGAGCCGAAGTATTTCATTCCTCATGGTTTACAGGCAACATTTGTTGGACATCAGGCCTGCATAAACTTTTCTACTTGTGAAAAAAAAAGAAATAATCAAATTCTGATTCTTCCAGGAAGTAGACCTCAAGAAATAAAAAGATTGCTTCCGATTTTCATGAAAGCAGCCCTCAATTTTGGAGAAAATATCATTATCCCAACTCTCCCTCACCTTGTGCAGCTTATAAAGGAGATATCTCCAAATTCCATTACTGAAACAGATAATGAAACCAAGAACAGGTTGTTTCAGGAAGCAAAATGTGCGATTGCAGCCAGTGGCACAGTGACTCTTGAGTTGGCCTTATCTGGTTGTCCCATGGTAGTGGCCTACAAGATTTCTCCTGTGTCATTTGCTATTTTGAAACGTCTCGTAAGGACAAGATTTATATCACTTGTGAACATAATTGCAGAAAAAGAGGTAGTCAAAGAATTGATACAAGGTGAATGTACACCCGAAAATATTTTGAAATCATTACAAAAATTAGATTCACAAAAGCAAATTGCAGAATTTAAAAAATTAAAAAATAAACTCATAAACGAAGGAAAAACACCGACAAACATCGCAACCGAGGTCGTTTTGAGCTATTTATAAAAGTCTAACTACAGAGTTTTGTGTTCCCTCAGTACTCTTCCTTTTTGGAGGAACTCCATTGTACCAATTGCTTCGCTATCTTGGTCAAGGATCACTTCGTTTTCCTCCTTGACCAAGCGCTCTACAATTGGGATCTCTGCTGCTGTTCCAAAAAGGAAATATACTGTAGGGGGGGGAATAGGAAGAAAGAAAAGGTAGGAGTGTACGCTTGCTCACTCTGTTCGCTAACGCTACTTCTAACAGTGTTTATAGAAGATAAGATTTTACAACTAGAACTTTTACATTTTGTTATCAGTCCAAGTTCCTCCAATTTCATATCAGTATATCTCTTTTCCCTGCATGATTTGGGGGAGATATGACTCCTTTTTGCTCCATTTCTTCAACTATACGAGCTGCTCTATTGTATCCTATTTGCAATTTTCTCTGTATATAACTCACAGAGATTTTTCTATCATTTAATACCACTTCCACTGCTTTTCTATACATATCATCTTCTCCAGATTCAGAAGTGGCACTTTCAAATCCATTGGCATCATCAGATAATTCAATATCAACGTATATCGGCTCTCCCTGCCCTTTAATGTAATTTACAACTTTTTCCACTTCAGAATCCTTAACAAAAGGACCATGAATACGAATTATTCTGCCTCCTCCTGCCATATACAGCATATCGCCCTGTCCAAGCAACTGCTCAGCTCCTTGTTCTCCGAGTATTGTCCGGCTATCTATTTTTGAAGAGACTTGGAAACTCACGCGTGTTGGAAAATTGGCTTTAATAGTACCAGTTATAACATCAACAGATGGTCTTTGAGTGGCCATAATAAGGTGTATTCCTGCAGCTCTTGCCATCTGTGCCAATCTTTGAACGGCTGCCTCTATATCTTTTCCTGCGACCAGCATAAGGTCAGCCATCTCATCAACAATCACGATTATGTATGGCATTGGTTCAAACTCAAGTTGTTGAGTTTCGAATATGGGTTTTCCTGTATCCTGATCAAACCCAGTTTGTATTTTCCGAACCAGTAGATCTCCATTCTCTTTGGAATCTCTGAGTTTTTTGTTAAAACCATCAATATTCCTGACTCCAAGCTTGGACATCTGTCTATATCTGTTTTCCATCTCACTGACTGCCCATTTCAGAGCAAAAACAGCTTTCTTTGGTTCTGTCACAACTGGGGTTAAGAGATGAGGAATATCATCATATACAGAAAGCTCAAGCATCTTGGGGTCCACCATAATAATTTTACATTCATCTGGACTAAATTTAAAAAGAATGGAAAGAATCATATCGTTTATGGCAACAGATTTACCAGAACCTGTTGTTCCTGCAACCAAAAGATGAGGCATCTTAGTTAAATCAGCCATCATAGGATTGCCACTAATGTCTTTTCCGAGAACTATTGGGACCCCTGTCTTAAAATCAGTAAATGCCTCAGACATCAAAAGATCTTTCAGATAAACTGTTTGACGAATTTTGTTTGGGAGTTCAATTCCTATGGCATTTTGTCCTGGTATCAGGGCAATTCTCGCGGAAATTGCACTCATAGACCTGGCTATATCATCACTCAAACCTATAACTCTCGAAGTTTTTATCCCAGGAGCAGGTTTGAATTCGAACATAGTAACAACAGGTCCCTTCCGCACATTCACTATCTCTCCGTTAACTCCAAATTCTTCAAGAACACTGCACAGTTCTCTTGAAAGCTCCAACAACTTTCCCTCTTCCACATCATCCTTAATCTTGGAGTGCTGATCCAGAAGATCAATGTGAGGGAGAGTATATATTCCCTCTCTCCCTATTATCATAGTTGGATCATACACATGCTCTCTTCGAGCAGAAGTTTCCTCGGATTTAGCTATATTTATTGTTGTTTCCTTTCTTACATTTGTTTTTTTATTCGATTGATTCCTTATAGTTCTCATTATTTTTGGAGCTTTTTCTCTGATTGTTTCAAAATTGATAAAAAATATTCTTTTGCAAATATAAAGCCATAGAACAAAAATTCCCAAAAATATTACTACTCTAAAAAAATTGTTTTGAATCAGGTTGATAAAAAGAAGCTTGGTGAATATATATCCGCAACATCCTCCTGCGAGATACTGCACTCCACAAGCCTGAAGTATATGTGAAATTATTTCTCTGGAGGAAAGGATGGTGAAAACAATGCATCCCAATATTATAAACCCAATTACATTCAGCAATTTTAAATTCAAAAGTTGAGGACCGAAGGTTATATATCTCACTCCCCAAACAGACATCAATAAAACTATTAGATAACTGAAAAGTCCAAAAGTTTGTATAAAAATATCAGAGCAATAGGCTCCAGTGGTTCCAAGAAGATTGTTTGTTGTCCCAAGATTTGAGACTGTCGAAAGACAATTATCTGTCACGGAATATGTGCAAATGGCACATGACAAAAAACATGAAAAAAGAATTAATGAGATCCCCAGTAAAGCTTCTTTTATCTTCATGCAACACTGAACTTTCTTTTAAATGCTACGCTGAGTATACAAAAACAGCTTTTGAAAGTATATTACGATGAAAAGCACAGCTTCTTATAAACACTGCCAGTGTCAGTAGATTCTATCATAATAAACAAATCCCTTAACATACTTCTAAGAAAAGAGTAGTATTAATATAGAGTATATAGAGGATTATTCTTTTGTAAAAAGGGGAGGAAACAATGAAGAAATTGCTGTTAAGTATTGCTATAGTATTGGGGGGGGGGGGGGGGTCTTACTTGTTCTTCCGCTATACACACAACTACTCAAGGATATAGCACACAACCAACTAAATATCTTATAATAAATGAAGCAGAATCATCATTTGCAGATCTATCAGATTATCAAGAAACAGATATATCAAGACCAGTAGTTCCATGGGGTAAATTAAAAACATATGATCCATCTGAGATAATCAATATAGTGTATGTTGCCGATGAAAAGTATTTACCCTATACATATACATCTCTGGTTTCTATTCTAGATAATTCTAAGCCAGAAGAACGTGATGAACCTATAAGATTTACTATTATACTTGATGAAATGGAATTTGATGGAATTCTTGATGATGATATTACTAAATCAACAAATGCTCTCTTCTTTAAGTTTAATAGAGATACTTATAAGTATGATATAGAGTATATTCCTATTCCTGATGAAGAAAGAAGACGTATTAATCAGTTTAATTCATATTGGTGGCCAAAGAGTATTTTTTTAAAGCTTTTCCTTGGTAATTTTCTTCCATACGATAAGTGTCTATATCTTGATGGAGATACGATTTGTGTAAATAATATAAAAAAACTGTGGAATATAGATCTGGAAGGACATTGTTTTGGAGCATGTGATCATAATGTAAGGTACGGAAAACTGTGCTACAACGCAGGACTGATTTTAATGAATTTGGAAAAAATGCGAAAGGTGGGCTTTGCATCTATGATAGAAAAATTAGTAGTAACAGGACAAAAAACCGAAAGAAATCTATCATTAACTTTTGGAAGATATGTTGAAGAGACTGCCTTAATTGAATACTCTCTGGCTCACAAACACACCAATGCTGGAGTTCTTGATTTGGATTTTGGACATAATGTGTGTGTTTCCGCATTACCAATGAGAGGATCTATTTATAATAATTTTGCTGACAGAAACTTGGAAGGACTTGA
>JAISOC010000083.1 GCA_031275915.1 Holosporales bacterium
ATGCTTTATAATTAATTGCAAAGATAAAGATCGGGAAGTAGCGCAGCCTGGTAGCGCACTTGCTTCGGGAGCAAGGGGTCGGCGGTTCAAATCCGCTCTTCCCGACCAGCGCATGTTACAGTTGTGCAACACTACAAACGAGTGTGCTTAAATTGTTGAATGGCTTATGGCGCGGGCTTTTCCAGGCTAAATTGGTTTCAGAAATTACTCGGTTGAAGAATGGTTCGAGTATACATTGAGAACATATAATTTTACGACCGGTCCGGCATTGTATGTTGTATTATTGCTTCGAGAATTTTGATTAATGGATTTTTTATGAACAAAATACAGATTGTGTTGGTTGCCGTTTTTGCAGGTTTTGTTACATGCGGGACAACAACAGGCGTGGTGCACGGAACTACCGGTAATTATTGGACGTGCGAAATACGAAGGAGCAACACGTTGGCGAACAATATGTTGGTGGACAAGGAATTTGCCAATGAGGAATTATACTCGGATCGGCTTCCAACCGAGTAATTTTTGAAACCAATTTAGCCTGGGAAGGCCCGCGCTAAGCCATTCAACAATTTAAGATACTCGTTTGTAACATTGCACGACTATAAAAGAGACACAAGAAACGCTAAAGTTGTATATGGAGATTGTTGAAGAGCAAGGTGAAGAGGCTGAAAAGTCGGATGAAGGAAAATAGGTAAAAAATGTGGAGAAGAGGCGAAGGTCTCTTCTCTGTGTAAGATACAGTAAATCTGTATGTATAAATTACTCCGCATACTTTTTTTTCATGAAATAGTATCCAAGCCTTAAGATAACGAACATTATGAGTAGTGGATATATTCTTTTCAAAACTACTTCTAAGATTGCACAAATTTGGTCAAATCCAAGCAGAGAAACCACGAATGCGGTGGCTCCGCTTGCTAAAAATATATATCGTCTGTTAAATTTCTCTTTGCAAATTTCAAGGTGTACAAAATCTGTGAATGCGGACAACAGTGCAATATTAGTTCCCAAACAGCAAACAGCTATTACAACAGCAACAAACCACAGAGCACTTTTCCCCATTGAAAGGAACGCTATCTGCGCAAACAAAGACTCATTTGGCACTCCAGTTAAAGAGGAAGAATACTGAGCTCCTATCATAGTCAGTCCGATGTATACCAAGCCGAGAGATAAAGCTCCAACAGTACACGTTAACCCGGAAAATTTTATAAAAGATTTTTTTGATATGTTCGCAGGTAATGAATTTTTTAAATAATGAAAAATAGCAGATCCCATTACAAAAGCAGCTATCAAATCAGCTGTTTGAAATCCAGTTATCATGCTGTCATACATACATGTAGTGACTGGTATAGAAGATTTTGGTATCTCGGAGAAAGCTCCTCCAAAATACAAGGCTCCCACAACGACGATGGCTACTCCACCAAATTTTAGAGGAGTGAAAACCAATCCAATCATTTGAACAAGTTTACCTGGATTCCAGGCAAGAACGATAGTTACTATACAATAGGCTAGGTTAAAGATTAATTCATTCATCTCAGGAGCTGCGATGTGCATTCCACCAAATGCAATATTAATCATCCTTGCTGCAACTCCCAGAGGGCCAGCAATTGTCATAAAAAGAATCATTAAAGCAAATGTGCAGTATTTGCCGAGTGGAGCCATATATTTTTTATTGTCTCCGTCGAATATCAGTGTTCCTAGGTATCCAAGCATTGGAATTATCACTGCTCCTATTGACCAGCCTATGATTGCAAAAATGTAATGAGATGAAAAATCTTTTCCGATAATAAGGGGGAAAACTATATTAGCAGACCCAAAAATCATGGAAAAGATGGCAAATCCTGCAACAACCGCTTTTGATATATTACCCATATCTTATACCTTGCATAAATTTTCCTAGACAGACCGCTCAGTGTAACAAAATTTTCATTAGTTGCAAATCTTTAATGTTTGCAAATAATGGTTGCAAACTGCGATAGATTTAAGCACCTTTCCTTTTTGGAGGAATCTCGTTGTATTTTATATACTAAAGAATTATTGTTGCTTTTATAACATCAGACTAATAGAATATCACAGCGTTGAAAGTAAGGTATTAAGGAATGTTTGTTAGGAGGCAAGCTTGAGAATTCCAAAATTTACCCTAAGAACCGTAACTATTGTTGTTTTTTTAGTTACAGCGGTATTAGGATGCATTATTTTGAATCTTTCAAAGCGCATTGGTTATTTTGAATCTGAAATAAATTATTCGGAATCTAAAGCAGACGATCAGAAATCTGAAGTAGATGATTTGAAATCTAAAGTAAATGATCTTGAGTCTAAAGTGGATGATCTAGAACTTGAGGTAGGCTATAGGTAACGTGTACTTATCTCTTTGGATATGATCAAACACGATTCCAACGCCAAAAGTAACAAACAACAAGCCCTGGAATATTTGCAAGAATACATATTATATACAGAGCTGTCCATGAGAATTCATCGACTATTATTCCTCCAAGGCATACTGAGAGAGATCTAAACATAGATCCTATGGACAACAGAATGGTATATGTGTTGATATCAGCCTCTGAGATCTCAGAAATATATACTCTATATATCACAGAGGAAAATCCAAGGAAGAAGGTTGATATGTTAATCAATGTTGCTGTTAATAAAAATGAATTGTTTCCAAATACAGCTATATGAAGAAAGCACATAGCTGGGATGATCTGAAGTATAAATGCTGCTTTCATGCATTTTTTTATATCATATTTATAGGTTACAGCTCCAGAAACAGTTCCAACAATTAGTGTAATTAACACTCCAGTAACCTGCGAGATATTGGCAAAATCTATTTTACCTATGCCATTCGAGTGCAAAAACACCGTCTTTAACCCGTTTATTGTGCTATCGGCAAATTTGAAGGATAGGGTTAGTAGAATTATCAATATGATGTTGTGTTTCTTAAATAAATTAATGCAAAAGCTCAAGTATTGTTTAAGAGAGTTTGTGCTTTCTTTTGGCATTTCATACTGAGATAGGAAGATAGTTGAAAAAGTACTAATGAGAATACTCAAACTTGCTATGGCAAAGGCATATTTCCATCCAAAAAATGAGGCCAGATACAAAATACCTGCTCCAGATATCAGCATCCCAATTCTAAATCCAACGGTTCCAACGGATGTTGCAATCCCAAGAGTTTTATCCTTGAAATTGACCAACCTTATATAATCTCCAAGAAGATCATGGACAGATCCAGCCAGAACGACTATTAACATATTTATAAACATTAAGATTGGAGAACTATCTCGCGTGTATATTCCAAATAGTGACATTCCAACAATTATTATGAATTGGCAGATAAAAGCTTGTTTTTTTGTAATATTTCCATTTGATTTAAAGATAATGTTTTTAACAAAAGGAGATATAGCGAACTTAAAACTATATGGAAGAGTCGCAAGAAGTAGCACTGAAATTGTAGTGGGTTTGAATCCATATTCGGCCAACATATACCCGAATCCAACCAGGACTCCTAAGAAGACTACCCCGCAAGTCAGTGAGCATGAAAATATAAAAAATAAAGGAAAGTTAAATGCCACGTTTAAACCAGGTTATTATCTTTTGCCGTAATGATTTTTTTGACTTCGGCATTTTATCAAGTTTATCACTTAAGAAATATACAACTGATCCTGCACAGGTTGAAAAAGAAGAGGTTTGAACAAAATCATTGGATCCAGTGACAGATATGGGTTTTCCCAATCTAACTGATGAGCCTCCAAGATATTGTTTTGCTTTAATAAACTCGGAGAGTCCCGAAATCCTGCTGCCTCCTCCAGTAATTATTACTCTTTGAGTTATGCTTGAATCAGCTCCGCTTTTTCGTATTCTTTCTTGAATAAGTTCGAATATTTCTCCAAGGCGAGCTCCTATTATAGAGTCCAACATACCCCTTGAAACGTTTTGCACATGTTCCTCTCCATATTCATCTATTCTTGGAATCAGACATTGTTCTTCATGACTATTCAAAATATCTCCGCTTGTTACTCCATATAATATCTTCAACCTTTCAGCGTGGGCTGTTGCGGTTCTTAGAATAATTGATATATCATTCGTAATATTTTGAGACCCAACTGGCATGGTTTCCACATGCAACAGAGCCTTATCTTGAAAAAAAGAGATTGTAGTTGTGGAACCCCCGAAATCGATTACAGTTGCTCCGGAGGACATTTCTTCTGGCAAAAGAACTGAGAGACTTGAGGCATAGGAGGATGATACAAATCCCTCCACGAATATGTTGTTTCTGTTTAGGCAATTTTTAATATTTTTTATGAGAGTGAGGGGGGCGGTTATAACATGAACAAGAGTTGAAAGATTGTCTCCAATCATCCCTATTGGGTCCTGTATTCCGTGAGCATCATCAATTGAATATGTTGTTGGAAACATGTGTATTATTTTTCTTGAAGTCAGGTCAATATATTTCGAAGTATCTGGATTCAAGAGTGACATTATATGAATATCATCAACTGGAAGTTGTCCAAGTGGTATGAACGTCTGTATATAATCCGAGGTAAGGGCCCAAGAGGGCAGGGCAATTAAAACTGACTTCACTGATTTCATGATATCTTTTTCCGTTGAGGCAATTGCATTTAATATGGAATCCTCAAGCTCCTCAAGATTGGTTATGGCTCCCCTTTTTATACCCCTGGCCAATTGATGACCAAATCCAATAACTCTGATCCTGTTTTCATCAAGCAATTCAAAATTGTGAGGTTTCGAGTCCTTTTTCGCAATTGCGCAGCAGATCTTCGAAGTGCCGATATCTAATACAGCAATTTCTCTTCTTGCTTCAATCACTTAAAAACACGCCGCCTCTAACATTATGTAAGTATTGTATAATAACAGAGCTTGGTGTGGAAACAATGAAGACAATAAGTTAATACGTTCGCCATTCTTTTTAATTGGCAATCAAGTGTAAGGTTTGATAAAAGAGTTTATATCTAAATAAAAAAAATAATAGTACTGTACAATCGTAATAAAAAATTGTATACTGCGTTTCACAGGTGTAAATTCAGATTTGAAGGGCAAAAATGCAAAACAAATTAAAACAAGTCGTGGCAGCAGTATTGGTCCTGCTGTGCCAAGAAGCAAGCGGAAGCGGTTCAGAGAAATGGGATATTGACAGGCTCTTGAAAGGAGAAGTTGCCGAACATTGCCGTGAATTCCGTAAAGAGTACATTGGTTGTGCACAGGCAATCCCATTTAGTACGATTATAGACAAAAAAGAAACAATCAGATTGGCAATAATAGACCTTTTTTTCCTTACCAGACCCGGAAGAGAAAAGTGTCCAAATAGACCAGTGCTGGTAATAGAGGAATATAAAGTATACTCGGATTGGCTTCCAACCGAGTATTTTTGAAACCAATTTAGCCTAGAAAAGCCCGCGCCATAAGCCATTCAACAATTTAAAACTACTCGTTTGTAGTGTTGCACAACTATAAAGGGGAAAGTAAAGGGGGAAGAAGAAGAAAACACAATACCAGAAACAGAAGAGGTAGACAAAGAAATAAGGAGGCAGTTACTAAATAATTCATCCTGCATTACGCAGCATTTAAGAAAAATGATTGAAATTTACACACAGTTAGTTTACAAGGTGACAGTAAAAGTTTTCAAACTTAGTCCAGAATCTGATTTGTTAGCAAATGTGGAGAGCTTAGCTCCAGAACGAATAGTAGACATTGTTTTCGAGAAAGTTGGTAAAGAATGCCTTAATCTAACAAAAATGCCAGAAAATCGACTGAAAGATACGTTCATGTTTATTGCGCGGCAAGAGCTCGCCTTACTGCTTAATGATAAAGAAAAGGAGCGACTCTATCGGAAAGCACTTTTTGATCTAATCAAAAATCCCTCAAAGTAATTTATAGTGGAGTGGCTTGCCACTCCGGCTCTCTGCTGTATGATCAGCAAATTTCATAGATAACAACTTCCATTTTTGCTAAAAACACTTACCAATCGGAATCGTTATTCTTTTTCATCCTCATTATCAGAGAACTTCGTTATTTTATCGATTGCTTTATCATCGATCTTTATTTTTAGATTTCGCTTGAAGGTATTTACTGATTCTTCCATAAAATCTTTCTGAGCTCCTTCATCAACATATTTTTTGATAACTCCAATAAATCTCTCATCAAATGATTTAATTTTGGTTATTTCCTTTATACCAACTACTAAATAATCTCCGTTTGGGACTACGAAATACTTAGAGTCTCCTTTTTTCAAAGTGGAAATTATATCCATTACAACATTTACATTTGGTATATATTTCAAAATTTCTTCAACATTTTTTGATTTTTGTTGTTGATTCATGAGTATTTCCCTTTTCGAAACTTCAAACGTTTTAACTTCAGCAAGTTTTGACAACTCTTTCCCAAATTCTCCGTATTTTTCAGTTATTTCATATGCTTTTTTCTTTGCTATTTCATTTTTTTTACTTTTTATGAGATCAGATTTTATTGTGTCAAGAATTGTCTTTAGTTCAGGATAATATTCCTTCGTAACTTTATCAACGTGAACAACGAATGATAAAGTATCCTCTTCTAGAGAATCTATATTCGAGCTATCGGTCCCCTCTTCCGTTTTAAATACTGCCTCATTTATATTGTTAATAGTTGCTTTATCTGCAGCTAACTTTTTAATTTCTTCATTCTCAATCCCATTTGTTATATTGCGTATTGTGATAACCTGCATGCCGGTTTCGTTGGCAATATCCAGTATGTGTTTACCAGAACCGATTCCATCATCAATTTTATGTCTCATTTCTCTTATGCGCTCATAGAACTCGGGAGTATTTGTTTTCTCATTTTTAAGAATAGATTTTATTTCCTTATTTATCTCAGATTTTGATTTTTCATCATGCTTAGCCACATTTTTAAGAACGTATACGTAATACCTATTTCCTATGCGATATACCCTTGATACATCTCCCGTTTTGGAAAGATTAAATAATTCGTCTCCAACTTCCTTTGGAAAATTGTGTTTTTCCATATCATCCACACTATCAACAACTGGAGTAAGTTTTACAGATACATCCTTAACAGAAACTTTGTCCTTCTTTAGCATTGCCCATGCCTTGTCAGCATGCTCTGCATTTTGAAATGCTAGCCTGTCGAAACTTCTAAGTTCTTTTGGCGCAAACATTTCTTTATTTTGTTTGTAATATTCATCTATTTCGGATTGCGTAATTTGTGTACTGTCCGCTAGCTTTGAGAAATCTATAACTAATATTGAGACGTCTCTGGCTTCTGGTTTTTTATACTTATCCTTATTGGAATTGTAATATTCCACAATATCATCTTCAGTAATAGTCTCATTAAGTTTAATATCACTAAGTTTTATATATCCCAACGCCAAATTCTTTTTTGTATCAAAGTCTTGAGCAATAACATTTTTCACAAATTCTGGAATTTTAATTCCAGAGACTAATGGATGTAATAATTGATTTTTTGAAATACTTTCTTTGATATTTTTCACAAATTCGATTTCTTGTATTCCTGCTCTATGCAAGATCGCAGAATATGTCTTGCTATCAAAAATTCCATCCCTTTGAAACTCAGGCATTGATTCTATTACTTGAAGAATAACTTTTTTGGGAATGATAATTCCGTATTTCGAGTATGTTTGTTCGAGAACAGCATTATTTACCAATTTTGTTAGTACTATTTTTTTGAAATCTATACTTTTCATTTCTTGATCTGTAAGAGCTCTTTCTCCTGAATTTCTGATATGTTGTTTGGTTTGATTGTATTCTCTTGAAAACGTTTCAGAAGTTATAGAGAAATCACCAACTGTTATTACAGCTTTGGATGCTGAGTAATGCCTGATTATGTCTCCAACCCCCCATAAACAAAAACTGAGTATGATGGCTCCAAACAAAATCTTTATAACCAACCCATGAGACGCGTTTCTAAATGCCTTTAACATGTTCGTAAATAAAAAATCTGTACTATATCAGAGTACAGCAGCACAGCACAAAGCTCAATAATTTCCGTTATATACCGTCATTATGAATAGCGTTAGCCCCCATATCTTACTTTTGTTCCTATATCTTAAAGCCAAACAAAAAAGAATGTACTCAGTGTTTAACGTAATTTTAATAATTTCCCTCTACAATAAAAAACGTGAAAACAAGCTTTTTGCAATGCCTTTCGTGTTGTACGACAAAACTCCACATAAGACTGTTATCGACTGGTTTTGTTTAATTAATTCCAAGGGAATTGGGCCAAAAACCTTCTGGGCTCTATTAAGGGCGTATGGAAGTGCTGAAAAATCTCTTCCTCATGTTGAAGCTCCATTTCCCTATGAAAAAGCTGAAAAATTATTGAAATCATTTAAGGGGCACGTGCTTCTTGCCTCAGATCCGATCTTCCCCAAAGAATTGAGAAGAACGAGTTCATGTCCTCCAATGCTATTTGCTATGGGAAATTTGTCTTTATTGAACCAAAGAAAGGTATCTGTAATAGGAGCCAGGAATGCTTCAATTAACGGTAAATCTATAGCAAAAAAAATGGGAGAAGGACTATCCAATTATTTTGTTGTTATTTCTGGATTAGCCAATGGAATAGATACAAATGTTCACCTTGGAGCAGATAAAAAGAAATCAATAGCAGTTATGCCATTTGCTTTGAATTGCGTATATCCAGCGGAAAATTCGAAATTATTCAAAGAAATATCGGAGGAGGGCCTAGTTATAAGCACTGTGCCCTCGCATAGATCCCCAGATCAAGGTATGTTCCATGCAAGAAACAAAATAATTGCAACTCTTTCAGAGGGAATGGTTGTTATAGAAGCAAGCCTTCGTTCTGGATCAATAGCAGCCGCTAAAATGGCTCTCGATATTGGGACAGAAGTAATGGCAGTTCCTGGGTCTCCCTCAGATCCCAGATCCAAGGGCTGTAATTGGCTTATAAAAAATGGAGCTCCTTTAGTTGAGGATTACACTGACGTCTTGGAAATACTTGGCTATAACTTTAAAGACAGTCAAAATTCTGTTTGTTTTCTTGATGATTCTGACAATAAATACGATGATTTAAGTAACCAGATAGTAAGCATGTTGTCGTCTGATTCTCCAACATGTTTAGAAACTATTGCAACCAATCTTAATGTAGATATAAAAGACATACTTTGCAATATTTCTGAACTTGAAATAATCGGGAAAATTAGCAAATGTTCTACAAATGAAGTGATATTAAATGTTCAATCATAACGCCATAGAATATAAAAAAATTGCCCAAAAAGGGCACAGACAGAGAATGTGTAATAGGCTTGAGAAACAAGGAGTAGAATCATTACAGGATTATGAAATCGTTGAAATGCTTTTGTTTTTGGCCTTCAAAAGAAAGGATACAAAAACGCTAGCCAAGGTACTCTTAAAAAAATTTGAAACATTGAGCGGTATTTTGCACGCATCAAAAGAGAACATTACAGCAATCGAAGGGCTCAGTTCAAATACGTATAACGTTTTCAAAATAGTTGATGCGATAACTAAGGCTATTCTGAAGGATAAAATAGTGAAGAAAAATGCAGTCTCTTGCTTTGAAGATGTAGTAAATTATTGCAGAATAAATATGAGGCAGTTAACTATAGAAGAAGTAAGAATTATATATTTAAAAAGTTCAGGTCATGTCATAGAAGATGAAATAATTCAAAAAGGAACAATTGATACAGTGGAACTATATACCAGAGAAATCCTGAGGCGGTGCATAGAAATTGGAGCTAATGGAATCGTAATAGTGCATAATCATCCGAGTTATGATCCTCTTCCTTCTCCAAGTGATATTGCTTGTACAAAAAAAGTAAGAGATGCGTGTGAATTGCTCAATATAACTTTGTTGGATCACGTTATCATAGGGGGTGATAACTACGTTTCTTTTAGAAATTTACTACTTCTGTGAAGGATACATTGAAAAAGAGTTTTTTGTAGGCAAAAATGAGATTTTCTGAGAAAATTCTGGCATAAGTGATGAGTGTTTTGAAAAATTTGAGGAGAGGTCCAAAAACGACCATCTCCTCTAGATTAGGGGGAAAGTGATATAAACAAACTATTACTAAAAACATTTCTGTTATTCAGCATAGCCGGAGGTGTTCTGTTTTTTACATTTGCAGATTGGCAAAGTGAAAAACCAAATACCTCAAATAATATTCTATCACATTTTCAAAACAATGCAAGTAAAGTAAAATATAGCTTTAAGTTAAAAGATGGAAATTTGAAATTACAGGCAGATGCTATTTCGATTTTGAGTGAAGATAATATAACTTTACATAATATTTCTGCTGTATATACGATAAAAACGAAAACAATAACAATAAAAGCGAAAAATTGTAAATTCCTTTCAAAGCTGAAAAAAGTTTACCTTTCTCAAAATGTAGAAATAATTTCAAATGAAGCCAAAATGCAAACAGAACACGCAGTTATAGATATATTAAAACAAAATATGACAGGTAATTCATTTGTGCATTGTTCCAATAACGATATGTCTTTTACCTGCACTGGATTCTTGATACAAAAAAATGGAAAAATTTCATTAAAGAACGTCAAAGTTAGTGCTGGTAAAAAATTAAAAAGATAGGGGTTTTCCCAGAACCAGAATACGCTCATCCTAATCAGAAAAAGCAAAGAAACAAGGGGCTGACCTAGATAACAACTAAAAACCACTTTCTAACCATTGAAAAAGCTGAGTTTTCATGATTGAAAGTTTTTTAGTATTAAATCTCCATTCACTCTCCTTTAAGAATAGATGAA
>JAISOC010000086.1 GCA_031275915.1 Holosporales bacterium
TATCAAGAATCTCTGATTTGATATTACCTATTGCATCACCAAACATTGCTTTTAGGTTTGGGTTGCCATCTGCTAATGGGATACTGTTTACCTGTCCGTCCATATCTTTTATGACAGGACCAAAACATGTTTCGTACTCATTACCAACTTGGACAAATATACTGTTTGTACCGTCATTATCTTTTCTAGTAAATGTGCAGAGTTGTCCTTCAACTAGCATTTTTAACCATGGTGGAGAACTGGAATCACCATGCTCGATATCGATTTCAGTCTCATCTATCATTATACCAGAGTCGCCTGTAGTACCACCGAAGTCACTCGTTGTCAACGGATTAGGAATTGTGATACCAAAATCATAAGTTGCTGGAACATGAAAATTATTATAATACCAGTATGGGGATCCATCTATTAAAGATCTTGCAGTGTATGTCAAAGTATCTATTTGACCGGATAATGATTCAACTATGTATGGTACTCCCGTGGTGACAAATAAGCTACATGATCCTGAAAACACTTGCCCGTCATAAGGGATACTATTTTCTATATTTGTCACTTCTTCTTTAACTTTCTCATGCCACTCAGTTACATCACCTTTTAATCCCTCAAGCATATTTTCTTCACTTTCAGCTTTTTGAGATTCCCCAATTTCTTTTATCTCAAGAATGTGTCGTATTTCATCATATTTTTCCCAGTCTTCTGATGGTGAAGAATAGGCGTTATTTGGCCACAATGCCATTGCGGACACAATTACTATTAATTTCTTCATAATTATACTCCTCCCTTTTAAATAAAAACGTTTCTATTACTGAATAACAAGACTGTAGATTACAAATTTAACAACATTAGTAAATGCCTTGTAAAATCCCTGAACCTTACTTTTCCACTCGGCAGTCCAGCTGGTTGCCTCACTTGCTTCTAAGGCTACTAGCATGGCTCTTCCCAGTTTCAGCAGGGAATAGCAATAATCCATCGAGAAATTAAGTACGTTGCATGCATAATTTTTTGCTGCAGCTGATACAGTAGAATCTAAAACTGCTTGATAAAATACCCCTTCGTGACCTGGAAGCAGGGATATTGGTCCATCACCACCTCCGCAATTGTGATCGTTCATAGCTTTGTTTGCGTATAAAATCATGTCTCCAAGGTTAGACATTGAATTGTTGTATCCCTCTTCGTTTTGGATTTCATTGACTATATCCAGCGATGAACCGTGGTCACCTAAAGTATCTTTAATACTAAGCAAATCACTGTTGAGCACTGCAACTATAGCTTCTATCTGACTTAGAGCCTCACTCACGTCGGTGTATGTGCTTATTGTAGATGATCCTTCGCCGTCAGTGTTAACTGTAAGCTCAATGCTGCTACTTTTGAGGTTTTGAAGTATAGTTACAATGTTTTTAAGTCGCTCGAGCGTTGTGCTTGCGAAAGACGTGCTACTACCGATTGCAAAGGCTATACAGATGCTAATCGGCCTTAATATATTCTTATAATTCATAAATTATCCTCCCAAGGTGTAAAGAAAAGAGCCACACGAAATTCGAACGCGCGTCCCTTCATTTACATGATGTAACCCTTACCTTTTTCTGTCAACACATTTTTTTTTAAATTTTGGGAAAATTGGTCGGGAAGAGAGGATTTGAACCTCCGACCCTCTGCTCCCAAAGCAGATGCGCTACCAGGCTGCGCTACTTCCCGAACCCACTTGATTCTATATTAAACCTGAATTTTTTTCAATGTCTGGTATAATGATCAAAGTTTTCTTTTGATTGTATGGTATGTTCACAAGATTTATCAGTTTCCGATATCTGCTCTCAAATAATGGGTTTGCCTCCGTTGTCACTTGGTTTTCATTTATAGGAATCGCTCTTGGAGTTGCTACTCTTGTGATCGTAACCTCCGTTATGAATGGGTTCAAAGAGGATTTATTATCAAGAATTATTGGGATGAAAGGACACATCGTAGTTTCGGCTTCTGGGCAAAATTCTATATCTGAATATCAAAAAGTGGTGAAAAAATTACTTGAAAACAAGGATGTTATATATGCTATACCGACGATAGAAAAACAGGTGGTCCTCATGAGCAAAAATCATGCCAGAGGAGTTATAGTGCACAGTTTTTCCAAAGGAGATCTTCCCTCGAAAAAATTGATATCTGAGAACATAAAGGTGGGTAATCTAGACTCTTTTTTTGGAGAAAATATATTCATGGGCTCCAGAATGGCAGAGATATTGCATATCAATGTTGGAGATACAATAAGCATCATGCTACCAGGAGGAATAATGACTCCCTTTGGATCTTTGCCCAAACAGGCATCATTTATAATTTCAGGAATTTTTGAGGCAGGCATGATTGATTATGACAAAAATATCATCATTATGCCCCTTGATACTGCTCAGAAATTTTTTGGAATGCAAAAGTCCATTGGACAGATAGACGTAATAATTCGAAATATTAATGAAACAGAAAACATTGTTCAGTGGATGCATAAAAATTTAGGGCAAAAGTATTGGGTTTTGGATTGGAAACACTCAGATTCTTCGATTTTTCACGCAGTTACTGTCGAAAAGAACGTAATGATTTTAATATTGAGCATTATAGTTTTGGTGGCTGCATTTAACATAATATCTGGATTGAGTATGCTGACCAACAACAAAACAAAAGATATAGCAATTCTCAGAACCATGGGAGCCACAAAATCTTCAATCCTTAAAATATTCTTCACAATAGGATCATGCATTGGAGCAATAGGAACATTCACGGGAGTTAGTCTTGGACTTCTCGTATCCCTAAATATAGACAGAATAAAAATGTTCCTGGAAAGATTTTTGGATAGTCCATTGTTTAGCGAAGAAATATACTTTCTTTCACAGATTCCATCTAAAACAGATTTCACAGAGGTTTTAGCTATAGTCTTATTCTCACTTGGATTGTCGTTTATGGCAACCATATATCCAGCAAGAAAGGCAGCTGGCCTAGATCCAGCTCAAGCTCTGCGCGTATAACATAATCTGTAAACTAGTGGTTGAAAAATTTTAATTATTTCAACTGGATATGATTATGTTTTGTATCGTATAAGTTAGCCGAATTTGGTTTTTGTTTGGTTTACGTCAATGGAGAATGTGTTTAGAAGGTTGGTTGTTATGTGCGGGTTGTTGTGTGTATGTCCTAATTTGCATGCAGTTGATCAAGGTGGTCCTGTACATGATGTAGAACAGCCTACGTTGAATACGAGGTTCAATGAGCTTGTGTCAGCCAAGGTGAAGAAGGTGTCCTTGGATGATGAGGGGACATTTTATAAACTGGATGGTGTTAAGCAGGTCTTCGATGAGTTAATAAATTCTTTCCCTCGAGGAATTAATGGGGCGTTGCAATTAAGCTTGAGGAACAACATTGTTTCAAGATTAGAAAATGGAAGGTGTATGGACGGCAAGTACATTAAACATGATTCGGTATATGATATCAAAAGTGGGTTAGAGAAAATTGATAATCAGTTGTCTAAATTTAGGGGAATGGACAGCAGTGTATTTGCATCTGTTGGGGATTTCGTAGTTGATGGTGAATGGAAGCTTAATGGAAAGGTCTTTTTTACATTAACGCCTGATAATGGAGTTTCTCGTGTTGATATTGGGTCCTTTCCTGTAGTGACTTCTGCTCAATATGAAGGATTGGATTTGAACGATCTGCTTACCAGAGGTCAGAGTTTCAAACAATGGCTTTCAACAACAAAAAAATCGATTCAAGATGGAGAGGAAACATTTTATGACGTCAGCTCTGTTTCTTCCGCTATACAAAGTCTAATTAAGTCTTGTATTTCAGACGATATGAACAGTCCTTTATCGAAGAGTGTAGTAGAGAAAATAGACTCGGTACTGCGTCCCAATAAACATTCAGGTAGCACAACGAGCCTAAAAGACTATTATCGTCTTGACAGCTCCGGGGACGAGGCTGTGGGAACAGGAGTAATTCGGAAGTGTTTTGAAGTACTGGAAATTGCCTACAATGGAGTACAAAAAATTGAGAAAGCAGGAGTAAAAAGAATTGTTTCTAAGTTGGTGTTAGGGGAAGATGGAGATCTGATGTTACCAGTTGACAAAGAGATTGCTCCGGTTTCCAATGAATTGTCAGTGCGGTCTTCAGTTCATAATTTAATTGAAACTATGATGCGGGTGGATAATACAGTGCATTCGCTAGAGCAAATCCTCACAGCAAGCGATAAGTCTTTGAATGGGAATAAGTAGACCATTTCACATAAGACAGTGGGAAAATCTTGGCAAATGTGTGGGGTGTGTG
>JAISOC010000007.1 GCA_031275915.1 Holosporales bacterium
TTTTTTTAAATTTATCTTTTCTCTCCTCAAATCTTTTCCTTCCAATTTCATGTCTGAAATAATCACAGCGCAATTTACCTTTATATAAATTTAATGCTACAATCTAACGGAAGGTGGAGTGCATTCTAAAGAGTTCTGTTAAAATCATGAAAATTATCAATAAAACAAAAGAATTTTTAAAATCAAGCATTTTGTTTTGGAAAAAATTCTTAACTACAGAAGACAAAAAAGAATATATATTAACTAACATGGCATTCTTTAATAAACAAGTTATAGTATTACTTGTCGCCGTTTTGTCCGTTTTTATCATTCACAATGCTATGAAGCCTGTGCTTCGCGGAGCCTGTAGACTTGTCTTGCAGTCTAGTAATATAGATGCTGTAGATTTTGAGAGGCGAGTTGTTGGTGTTGAAGCACAGAAAGTGAAATTGGGGACAATTTCAAGACAGGTGAGATCCATAGGAGTTTTAAAAGCAAATGCAGAAGTAGTGATCAAATCTGAGATAGCTGGAAAATTAAAGGAGATACTTTTTGTTGAGGGAGGAGAAGTCGAAAAGGATCAAGTTCTCATCAAATTTGAGGACGAAGGATACAAAGCAAGCAAAGAAAAATATGAAGCTGCATACGTTCTTGCCAAGACAGAACATGACAGAATGAAGAAATTGTATGATCAAAAGGTCGGAGCGCTTAAGGATTATGATAAGGCAGTTGCTCAAATGAATGAGGCAAAAGCTCAATTAGCGGAAGCAGAATATCAGCTTTCAAAAACTGAGATAAAGGCTCCATTCGCAGGAACTATTGGGATTATGAAGGTCAATACTGGAAATATAGTCCAGCAACACACAGAATTGGTATCTCTTGTAGATAATTCATCTGTAAAAGTTGAATTCACAGTGCCTGCGAAATACGTAGAAAACATAGCGGTTGGGCAATCTGTGGAGGTTACAGTCGATTCATTTGGCGATAGAAAATTCTCTGGGACAGTGGACGCTGTCGACTCTGAGCTCGATACTAAGAACCACAGTATTCTTGTTAGAGCGGTTGTGCCAAATCCGTCTGGAGTGCTTAAACATGGACTTTTCGCCAATGTTATTCTTGTAACCGGGGAGAAAAATGACGTATTGCTGGTTGACGAAGATGCTATATACAGGGAAGGTTCAATAGAACTGGTATGGTTTATAGATGATAAGGGAAGAGTATACACAAGAAGAGTTCTCACCGGAGCAAAAGAAATTAGTGGAGTTGAAATTCTTGCAGGTTTGAAGGAAGACGACACTGTGGTGACAGCTGGACATCTGAAACTTACTGATGGATTAAAAGTAAAAATTCTCAACGAATCTGAAAATAAAGAAGAAAAGGCAACCAAAAAACAAGAGAAGAGGGCGAAAAAATGAAGTTATCTGAAATTTGTATCAAGAAACCTGTCTTTGCATGGGTTCTCACTTTGGTGGTGATTCTCCTTGGACTAGTAACAGGCGAGAGATTGCCAATTCGCCAATATCCAAATGCAGTGAGAAACTATGTGACCATCAAGATGGACTACCACGGTGTTGGTCCAGAAATTATGGAATCTCAAATAACACAGAACATAGAGGAGGCAGTGGCAGGAGTTGAGGGAATAGACTCCATAGAATCCTCAAGTGATAACGGAACTTCCAAGGTACATATGGAAATTGCTGATGGCAGGGACATAGATTCAGCAACAAATGATATAAGAGACAGGCTCAGCAAGTGGGCTGATCAATTTCCAGATGACGCTCAAGAGCCGATATTAACAAAGGCGGGATCCGGAGAAAGAGCTATTATGCACCTCGCTCTTGTGAGCAAAAAAAGAACTAATAGCGAACTTTATAATTTTGCCACGAATGAAATCAGTCACACATTGGAATCAGTTCCTGGAGTTGCAAGAGTTGATGTCTTTGGAGCTGGAAAATATAGAATGTCTCTCTCTCTTGATCCAAGTCGTATGGCCTTCTATGGACTCACTGTTCTTGACGTTTCCAATGCTATTAAGAGGCAAAACATAGAGAGACCAGCAGGAAAGATCGTAAATAAAGACAGAGAATATGTTGTTACAACTGTTGCCGATGTTCAGACTCCAGAAGAATTCGATAATATTCCTATAATTACCAAAAATAAAAATGTGATTAAGCTTAAGGATATAGGAAAGGCAAAGCTCGATACAGATGATAAGAAAGTCATGTCCAGATTTAATGGTGAAAAGGTTGTTAGTATTGCAGTGATTTCTCAAACATCCTCAAATCCAATTCAAGTCGCCAGAGGAATAAAAGCAAAATATGAGGAAATAACGAAACAGCTTCCGGAAGATATTACTTTTTGCATTGCGTATGATACAACAACCTTCATAGAAAAATCGCTAGATGAAGTTTATAAGACAATAATTGAGGCAATTCTGTTGGTTGTTTTGGTTGTGTTTTTCTTTTTAAGATCATTGAGAGCTGCACTAATACCACTTGTGACGGTTCCTATATCTTTGATAGGAGCCTTGTTTATTATGTATCTCTCCAATTTCACCATTAACAACATGACTCTTATGAGCATGGTCTTGGCAGTTGGTCTTGTTGTTGATGACGCCATCGTGATACTGGAAAACATATATAAATACATGGAGAAGGGACTCAGTCCTATAAAAGCTTCTATTGAGGGAACAAAAGAGGTTAGTTTCGCTGTTATTGCTATGACATTAACTCTGTGTGCTGTCTATGCTCCTGTGGCATTGGCAAACGGTGTGACAGGAGTGTGGATAAAGGAATTCTCTGTGACTTTGGCGGGAGCCGTGTTGCTATCTGGATTTGTTGCCTTGACTCTTTCTCCTATGATGTGTTCAAGAACTCTTTCTGCAGAAGAGGGAAAGAAGAAGGGAAAATCGAAATATGCAATCCTATGGAATCAGATAAGAGAAAGACTAGATACCTCAGAGATTCTCAGAAAAACTGATGAAAAGTATTCTGAATTGCTTGGAAAAATCTTAAAAAATAGAAAATCAACAGTGTTTTTCGCGCTGATATTTTCTATATTCGGGTATTCAGTTTATTTGTTTATGCCGTCGGAACAGATACCATACCAAGACACAGGGATTATACAATTTGATGGAAGAGCTCCTCAGACCTCCACCTTGCAATATACTCAAAAATATGTTGATGCTCTGGATAAAATTATAGGAAATACAGAGGAAGTTGAAGCAAGAGATTATAGAATTACGAATCCTACTTTTGATGGAATTATTTTGTTAAAGGACAATAGAAGTCGTTCAACTGATGAGGTTATGGCCGGTATAAAGGAACAATACAACTCCGTCGCTGGAATAGATGTTAGATTTTCCTCTGGAATGGGAGGAGATGGAGGAGATAACAGTGCAAGAACTGTTACCTTTGTTGTGAGAGGAAACAAATCTCACAGAGAACTCAGAGAGATCTCCGGAAATCTTGTGCGAGAGATTTTTGCCACAGGATTTGTACAGGGCATCAGATCAACTGCCAACAGCGACGCAGAAGATTACACAATAGAGATTCTGAGAGACAAAGCTTCTTCCCTGAATATAGAGCCTCTGACAATAGCAAATACTGTTGATAGCCTTATAAGAGGTGGAGTGGCAAGCAAATTCAAAAAAGACAATAAAATATATGATGTTATGGTTGAAATTGAAGATGATCTTAAGAGAACTCCTGAGCAACTTGGAGATATATATGTGAAGACCTATACAGATCGTCATGAAGAAATACTGCTCCCAATTGCTGAGGTCATACATGTTTTTGCTAAATCTGGACCAACTACAATTCATAGATACAACAGAACTAGGGCATATAGCTTGTCTGTGATTCTGAAGCCGTCAAGCAGCCTTGGAGAGGCCATTACCACCATACAGAAATTGTCAAAGAAAACTCTTCCAGATGATGTGTTTGTGGATTTCATAGGAGAAACAAAGAGATACATGTCTGAATCGAATGCCATGTTGTTGATATTCTTCTTGGCTATAAGCTTTATATATCTTGTTATGGCTGCTCAATTCGAGAGTTGGTGCGATCCGTTTATAATAATGTTGTCTGTGCCTCTGGCTTTGGTTGGAGGCATATTGGCGTTGTCGTGTGTTAAAGGAGGGACCGTTAATATATTCTCTAACATAGGGTTTTTGACTCTCATAGGATTGATCACAAAACACGGCATTCTCATTGTCGATTTTGCCAATAAACTTGTCGAAAAAGGGAAAAAACCAATAGAGGCCATACAGGAGTCAGCCAAAAGACGTCTTCGTCCTATTATGATGACAACATTTGCAATGGTCTTGGGATCTGTGCCTCTGGCTATGGCCAGGGGAGCCGGTTGTGAAATACGTATACCTCTTGGAGCTGTCATAGTTGGAGGAATGTCTATTGGCACTCTGTTTACCATATTCGTGGTCCCCGTGTTTTACACATACATAGCTATGTTTAAAAAGAAGAGGAAAGTTGTGTAAAACTCAATAGTTTCCAGTTATGCAGATCACCATATTATTTGATGATCTGCAGGTGTGCCCATTCTAATTGTGGCCTAATTGGCAAAAAGCAAAATTTGGTCCAGAAAGACTTATATCACAGCTCTTTTGGCAATTTTCTTTTTTATTTGCTAGTTATTCTCCTCTGTCAGTTCTTCCCAGTCTGCGTCTCCGGGGTAGTCATTAATAGATTCCCAAGTTTTGCTTTTCCAGATGTTGCCGGTAATGCCATGACCAAAAGGGAAATATAAGTTTATGTTCGCCGAATTACAATCTTTAAAAGCATCATCCCCAAATGTAACTGCTGAATTTCCAAAATATATGTATTTGAGAGAAGTACACTGCCTCAAAAAATTATCCCCAGCAGCACCCAATGCGTGGAAAGCTAGTTTTTCAAGATTGGTACACTCATACAAGCAATCGTCTCCAACTTCACTTAATTGGAGAAAAGTTAGTGATTTTGGGCAATAACACCGCTTTAAGAAATAATCCTCAGCTTCTGTCAGATTAGGTAGGTTTAATCCGTCGCTGATGTTACTTTTATACAAGAAATAGTTAGCAGCGATTGTTAGCGCGTTCAGTGTCAATGATTTAGCTATACATTCTGTCATAAAATATGTCCCAACAGTTGTTAGATTGGGAAAATTTGCTGATGCGATGGCAGTACATAATTTTAAGAAATGAGTACCAACAGTTGCTAACAAAGGGCATATTATTGATTCAAGAGCACTGCAATTCTGGAAGCAAGTGTTACCAACTTCTGCCAAGACAGGGAAATATACTGATTTGAGTTTATCAACCAGTGGTAAATCAGAGTCTTCCATTCCGCGCAACAAACTATTGCCAACTGTTGTTAGTTTTGGTGCATACACTGATACGATATTTGGGCACTTGTACAATAGACTATCCCCTGCTGTTGTTAAATTAGCAAAATGTGCTGCCACGAGATTGTTAAAGTTTTTACATATATCATTGTTACATGTACTTAAAGAATCCAATCTAAGAAATTGAAACTGACGACCGTTTTGTCCTATAGATTTTATCTGACTTAATAAACTCGTAGATGGTGTATCTGATAAACCATTTATTATAAGCACTCTTAATTTATACCAATTTGCAGCAGGATTTAAGCTGATGTTTGTACATTCGCGACATCTTAATTCTTCTATGTCTTCAGTAGTAATACCTTCATACTCTAATATTTCCTCCAATCTTGTGCTGAAATCTACCTTGCGAAGAGCAAGAGATTCTTTTTCATAATGATAGTCTGTCTCTGTGTTTGTGTTTGTGTTTTTTATAATCTCTTCAATATTATCTTGAAGCAATTCGAAGTGTTGACAAAGAGTAAAATATTCGTAATGTTGTTGTGAATGGTGATTAGGTAAAGGTGAGGTATAAACTAAGCCCCCCCCCCCCCCCATATATTAGAGCTATACTTAATAATAACTTTTTCATTATTTCCTCCGCTTAAATAAAAGTCCTCCTGAGACAATACTCAATGCATTGCCTCTATAATAAGTTTATGAATGATTTTATGAAAAATTCAATATAATTTTTTGAGATAAAAGCAATGTCGGGCATTGACAACCATTCATTGTCAAATGCCTTATCCAGCTTTTCGCCATCCTTATCTGGTCTTGGATTGATAACTAAATGTAGAGGTTCTAGTTGCAAAACCTTTATAAACTCTGTCAGAGGTAGCGTTAGCGAATAAAGTGAGCAAGCGTACACTCTTACCTTCTCTTTCTTCTTATCCACATACTGTACATTTAGTTGTCAATCCCATCTGGTCTTACTTGTTTGCTGTTGATAAAATTTTTTGATATCCTCTCTGTCTTCTTGGCAAATTCTTCAATTGTTGTGATCTTATGGATGAACTAAGGCAGAAATTATCAGCTATTTTGGAAAGAAAAAAGGAAGTGAGTTTGCTTATAAATACCAGTAATTTGGACTATGGGAGTAAAGAGTATGTTGATCTAGCAAAAGAATTGTCCGATTTATCAGAGATATCAGATGAAATTGAAAAGTTGTTTAAGCAGGACAGTGAACTAGAAAGCACAATGGAGTTATTGAAAACATCGGATGATAAAGAAATCAGAGCTATGGCTGAGGCAGAGATAGAAGTTTTAAAAGCTGGTGTGGAAGACTCTGAATATAAATTGAAGATTTTACTATTACCAAAAGACTTAGATGATGAAAAAAATGCCATCCTTGAAATTAGGGCTGGCACAGGAGGAGATGAAGCAGGTTTATTTGCTGCAGATCTCTTTAAGATGTATGAACTTTATGCAAGTGTTAAAGGTTGGACATTCGAGGTACTGAGTTTGAATGAGAATGATATAGGCTCTCTCAAGGAAAGTAGTGTAAGTATTTCTGGGAAGGGGGTTTTTGCTCGTTTGAAATACGAATCGGGGGTACACAGAGTGCAGAGAGTTCCAGAAACAGAGGCTTCTGGTCGAATCCATACCTCTGCTGCGACTGTCGCTGTTTTGCCAGAGGCAGAAGATATTGATGTAACAATAGATGAGAAGGATCTACAAATAGATACATACAGATCCTCTGGAGCAGGAGGTCAACATGTTAACAAAACTGATAGTGCAGTTAGAATAACTCATATCCCCACAGGAGTCGTGGTTGCTATGCAAGATGAGAGATCCCAACATAAAAATAAAGCAAAAGCTCTTAAGATATTACGCTCGAAAATATATGAAATGCAGAAATTAAAAAATGAATCAAATAGAGCGGAAAACAGAAAAATTCAAGTTGGAAGTGGAGATAGATCTGAAAGAATTAGAACATACAACTTTCCACAAGGAAGGGTATCAGATCACAGAATTAATCTTACACTATACAAGATAGACAAAATTATGGATGGTTCTGCTCTTGACGAAATAATAGACAAGCTTATGGAGTTTGACCAAGCTGAGAAATTAAAGGGACAAATTTAGAATATCTTTAATCTACGAGTTTTGGCAAATACATATCCGGATACCAACAGCAATACTACGGCTATTAACATAAGTGGGTATATGTTTAAAAATGCGTCGTATATAGACATGTTTTTTAACATTATTCCTTTCACAAGTCTGTTGGCATACACCAGTGGATTACACTTTATAAACGTTTTTACAAGGGGATTGGTCACACTTTCAACTGGAGACATTAGGCCTGATAGAGCCATTATTGGCATCATACTCACAAACATTCCGAGACTTGCCTGCTGCTGAGTGTTTGCAAAAGCAGCTATGAATACTCCTATTCCTGCAACTGCTGAAACAAAAATTAGCATAGAGAAAATAATAAGCAAAATGCTACCCCTGATTGGAATCCCATAAAAAATATGAGCAAAAAACATTGCAAAAGTGGACATACATATGCTAATTACAATTCCTGGAGTTATTTTTCCAATCAGCATACCAAGTGGTTTTATAGGAGTAACCAAAAGTTGATCGAAGGTTCCAGCTTCCTTTTCTCTGGCTATAGACAGTCCAACTATAGAAATCACCTGACTCACAACCAACATACACATAATGTTTGTTATAGAGAACCACAAAGCCTCCTTGTTGGGGTTATACCAGGTTCTAATACTGATATTTGGGGTCATTTTTGAAGTTTGAAACTTGTTTATTATCTGAGAGATATATCCCATAGTAATCATAGCAGCATTGGTTCTTCTGCCATCTGTTATTATTTGTATATTTGCCTCTCTTTCACTCATAACATTTTTTGAAAAATCTTTGTTAAAAACAATTCCTATAAAAGCTTTTTCTGTATTTATACATTTATTCAATTCTTTGTAGCTATAAACATAGTATGTATCCTTAAAAGTCTTAGTACAAACTATGCTATCTAAAATATCTTTGCTATGTCGTCCACTGTCCTCATTTAATATAACAAGTGAGGCATTGCTAACATCTTTTGTTGAAGCAAATGCAAATACTGTCAAAAAAAGCAATATTGGAAAAAAGATCATGAAGGCAGTTTTGGGCTCTCGCAGCAAATCCTGCAATTCCTTCAATATTAAAGATTTAACACCAGCAAATATCATCCCCACATCATGCCATATAATCCAAGAAACGTGCAAGTGGAGTTATGTGGGATTGACACCTAAATGTAGAAGTCTAGCTACAGAGTTTTGTGTTCCTTCAGTACTCTTCCTTTTTGGAGGAACTCCATTGTACCAGATTACTTCCGTTTGTCTGTCAAGGATCACTTCGT
>JAISOC010000008.1 GCA_031275915.1 Holosporales bacterium
TCCTCTGTTACACTTTCACTTCACTCGATTCTATAACATGAGCCACAAAGCGGTCAATGAGATAGTGGCACAGGGATTGATAACTAATTGTAGTATCTTATCTTCTATAAACACTGTTAGAAGTAGCGTTAGCGAACGATAATGAGCAAGCGTACACTCCTACCTTTTCTTTCTTCCTATACATATACTGTATTTTCCTTTTTGGAACAGCAGCAGAGATCCCAATTGTGAAGCGCTTGGTCAAGGTAGAAAGCGAAGCGGACCTTGACCAAGATAGAGGAGCAATTGGTACAATGTAGTTCCTCCAAAAAGGAAGGTACACTAAGCTCAATTGATTTTTTAGAGGTTCTATTCTAGAACCAATTCTATTTCATCAAACATAAAAGTAAAGTTCTAATTGTGTTATTGAGATCTTTTCTGTGAGAAATTATATCAATCATTCCGTGTTCTCTTAGAAATTCAGATTTTTGAAACCCTTCTGGTAACTTTTGCATAATGGTTTTTTCAATTACACCTGCTCCTGCAAACCCTATTAAGGCCCTTGGTTCCGCAATGTTGATATCTCCAAGCATTGCAAAAGAAGCAAGAACTCCTCCAGTTGTAGGGTGGGTGAATACATTAATAAATGGCAGGCGTCTTTCCTTTAATTCGCAAATAGAGGCTACGGTTGAGGCCATTTGCATTAATGAAAACATGCCTTCCTGCATTCTAGCTCCTCCAGAGGCTGTAAAAGATATTAGGGCAGACCTACTATCGATAGCAACATTAGTAGCTTTGACAAAAGATTTTCCAAGGGATAGCCCCATGGACCCCCCCATAAACGCAAAATCCATAGCGAAAGCTACTACCGATTTTGAAGAAATTGTTCCATTTGCCAAAACACAGGCATCCTGCATTCCAGTTTTTCTCCTTGCCTCTTTTAATCTATCTGTATATTTTTTGTTGTCTTTGAATTTTATTGGATCATCCTGTACATGGACAGTTGCTATCTCTTTAAAGGATCCCTCATCAAACAACATTTTAAATCTTGAGTCTATAGGAAGAGGGAAATGATGATCACAGTACCCACAAACCATGTTGTTAGTTTCCAGTTCTTTCGTGTACACCATCCTTTCGCATTCTGGACACTTAGTCCAAAGCACATTATCAGATTGCTCCCTGGATCCTATAATGGCCTTTATCTTAGGGGCGACAAACTCACTCAACCAACTCATACTGTTATGCGACTATCTTAGTTTTGATACTGCAGAGACACACATCATACCAGAAGATATATATCCAATCAAAGTTGTATATAATACGGTTTATAGAGAGACTGTGTTTCAATAGCAAATGGGAATTGATTCTGAAGAATATATCCTTAATTTCGGGCCTCATCATCCATCAACTCATGGAGTTTTGCGTCTGATACTTAGGATGAAGGGTGAGGTAGTAATCTCTTGTGTCCCAGATATAGGGTACCTTCACAGAGGTATCGAGAAAATAGTGGAAAATAAAAAGTGGCTATCTATAACTCCTTTTATTGATAGATTAGATTATCTTGCTCCTCTACACATGGAACATGCCTACGTCTTGGCTCTAGAAGCTGTTCTTGAGATAAATGTTCCCAAAAGAGCTGCATACATAAGAACCATTTTTGATGAATTAACAAGAATCGCAAGTCATATTATGGCAATAGGCAGTGCAGTACATAACCTTGGAATGTTAAGCCTTTTTCTATACGGATTTGAAGAACGAGAAAAAATACTTTCCATATTCGAAATGACAACTGGTTCAAGAATGCACATGAATTACTATGTCCCAGGGGGACTTTATGATGATCTCTCAGATGAAATTATACAAGAAATTAGAAAATTTATAAGAAGCACCAATTTCTATATGGATGCAGTAAAAACAATGGCTCTAGATAATAGAATATTTAAACAAAGAACAGTTGGGATTGGATTAATAACAAAAGAAATAATAAGGGATGGGGGAATAACTGGACCAATTGCCAGAGCTTCAGGAATATCGCGTGACCTCAGAAAAGATTCAAAGTATGGAGCATATTCAGATATTAATTTCGAAATAATTACTTTGAAGGAGGGTGATTGCTATTCCAGATTCGAAATCAGATATATGGAAATCAAGCAGAGCCTATCAATTATTGAACAGTGCTTGGACAAAATGCCTGGAGGGAAAATTCACGATCACTATATATTGCGAACTCTAAGCGATAAAATATTGTTGGATAATGAAATAAAAGAAGCTGTGTACTCGTATTTTTTCGAACACGGTATTAGAGTTCCAGAAAATTCAATGGTTTACAGAAGTACTGAAGGAGCAAGAGGAGAACTTGGAGTTTTTATATGTACTGAAAAAAAAAGAACGAAACCATATAGACTTCACGTTAGGTCCCCAAATTTTGCCCATATTCAAATGCTTGAGCAAATATTAATAGGAGTTGATATACAGGACATCACTGCTATCTTGGGTTCGTTGGACCTTATTATGGGAGATTGCGATAGATGATTATTAATCACGAATTATTTATTAAATTTACGAAAGCTGAGACAAATGGAAATGATTTTATAATAATTGAAGACATACCTCTTAGTATGCAAGACATTAAAAAGATCTCTGATAGAAGATATGGAATTGGAGCAGATCAAATCATTATATATAAAAGAATTTCTCAAAATTTTTATGATGTTAAATTTTTTAATTCAGATGGATCAGAGGCTGATATGTGTGGAAATGGCCTTAGTGCATTAACAAAATTTTTAGGTTTTGAAAATAAGTTTGTTGTTAAGGGACAAAAATATATAGGTAAAGTAGAACAGAATGGAATAGTAAATATTACGGTCCCTCTTCCAACAGAAATATTGTGTGATAAAATATTGTGTAATAAAAGGTGTAAAATTATTAATGTAGGCAATAAGCATATAGTATTATTGGAAGTAGCTCCAATGAGTGAAAGCGAACAAACGAATACACCCACAACCTTCTTTTCTCATATTACACAATATCTTCATTTTCTTGATTCCAAAGAAAAAAACGATGTGTTAGCAGAATATAACATCCATTTTGTAAATTTTATTAAAAACGGGGTAATAGAAATTGATTCATATGAAAGAGGGGCAGGGCATACATTATCATGTGGCAGCGGAGCAATAGCTTGTGCCTTCGCTTATGGGAATCCAAATGGAGAAACCGTTGTACAACAAAAAGGAGGAAAATCATATGTGAAATTTTTAAAAAATACTGAGGCTGTCTTAAAAACCAAACCTAATATAGTGTTTTGTGGAGAAATCACTCTATAAATGTTCACTGTATTATGGGAGTACTATATGAATAAGTTTACTGCTATTGGGAATATGGGTTAATTAACCTTTATAGAACTTTGGTATATCTCCAATCACTCTCTTTTGTTTTTTTTATTAGAATAGATTTGCTGGCAATTTTGCTATTTGTACTATAGAATATTGCTTTAATAGCCTAGGTTTCTCCACAATGAGCAATAATAATGGCTTCCTGGCTTTTCTGAAGCACAATATTCCGAAAATGATTTGGGCAATTGGAATATCCTCTCTTCTTGCCAATATTGCAACCTCTGTTATTTTTGCAGGAACAGCTTTGTATATGAAAGTAATTCTTGGAGCTACTGTTTCTACTATTGGCTTATTAGAGGCTGTAGTCGAAGCTATCTCATATGGAGTTAGAATTTTTTCTGGAGTAATAAGTGATTTTTTGCGAAGAAGAAAGGCAGTTATGATCGTTGGATTTATTCTTTTGGCTATTTCAAAGCCCCTCTTAGCCTTCTCAAAAAATGTATCACAAGTATTTTTAGCGAGGACACTTGATAGGATAGGAAATGGCATACAAGCAAGTCCAAGAGAAGCATTTATAGGTGATACGGCCCCAAGTAATGTCAAAGGAGCCTGTTATGGATTACGACAGAGCCTTGCAGTTATTGGCTCAACTCTTGGAGGAATTTTTGGAGTAATCGTTATGAAGGTTAGTAATAATGATTTCGAATTAATGTTTTTACTGGCTTCAATTCCGGCCTTTATATCTGTTTTTGTTATCATATTTGTTGTTAAAGAAAAGATGGAAGTAAAAAGCAAAAAACACTTAAGACGTCCTATAAAATTTCACGACCTTAAACTTCTTGGGGGTAAATTTTGGTTGTTAA
Organism: Holosporales bacterium; assembly: GCA_031275915.1. Lineage (GTDB taxonomy): Bacteria > Pseudomonadota > Alphaproteobacteria > RUG11792 > RUG11792 > JAISOC01. The sequence continues at coordinate 4,175 of JAISOC010000008.1, forward strand.
TGAGCATAGTTGTTGTATTCATGCTAGGAAGATTTAGTGAAATATTTATAGCTTTGAATGCTTGTGATAATTATGGATTGGATATAGCATACGGAACTTTAATCTCTGTTTTGTTTAATATGACATATGCTCTATCCTCATACCCAGCCGGAAAATTTTCTGATAAATTTGAGAAAACAACAATCTTGCTGTCTGGTTTTTTAATTTTATTAGTTGCTCATATTACAATATACACAGCCCCCAATATATTCTTCCTATTTTTAGGAACTGTTATTTGGGGATTACAAATAGGAATTACGCAGAGCATTTTTGCAATATTGGTATCTGATTACGTCCCGAAAGATCTAAGAGGAACAGGTTTTGGAGTTTTCTATTTTGTAACTGCTATATCAACAGCTATAGCCAGCCTAAATGCTGGAATTCTATCAAATGCCAGTGGTACAGAATCCACTGCCTTCCTATATGGAGCCGTGCTCTGTAGTTGTGCTATCATCCTCCTCCTTACCTTTAAAAAAAAATTGCATGTGCAAGATTTTAATTGAACCAAAACAACAATGCAGATCACCATGATACTGTTTGTGAGTGATCTGCAGGTGTGTGTTGTTACCGTCTCAATCAGAGAAGATCCCAAGCTACATCTCCTGGGTATTCATTAATAGATTTCCAAGTTTTGTTATTCCACGTGTTGCCAGTAATACCATGACCTGCAGGAAGATATAGATCTATATTTGATGTTGCGACTCCATCAAATGCGTTATCTCCTAATGTAACTGTTATTACTCCAAAATATAGTTTTCTAAGAGAAGTACAACTAGCTAATAAATATTTCCCACCAGTGGTTAACAAAGGTAAAGATACTTTCTCTAGAGAAGAACAGCCCTCTAATAATCCCCAACTACCACTTTCAACAGTTTCTAATGATGGCAAATCTGCTTTTTTAAGTCCAGTACATCCAGTTAATAACCCATATCCAGCACTTGCTAATAATGGTAAATATACTGATGTAAGGGAAGTACAATTGTATAATAAATATCTCCCACCAGTGGTTAACTTAGGTAAAGATACTTTCTCTAGAGAAGAACAGCCCTCTAATAATCCCCAATTACCACTTTCAACAGTTTCTAATGATGGCAAATCTGCTTTTTTAAGTCTAATACAACAACTTAATAAACCATATCCAGCACTTGCTAATAAAGGTAAGGATACTGTTGTAAGCGAAGTACAGCCCCATAATAAATAATTTCCAGCACTTACTAACAAAGGTAAATATACCGTTGTAAGAGAAGTACAATTGTATAATAAATAATTTCCAGCACTTACTAATTTCTTAAAGGATGCTTCTACCAGAGAAGAACAACCTCTCCAGGGGTTGGTACTAATATCTATTAACGCATAATCTCCAACTCCTACTAAAGAATCTAACCTAAGAGTATGTAACTGACTACCGGTAGCAGCACCAATTGCTTTTATTTCTTCTAACAAAGTTTTCCATATGGGAGGATCATATGTATCATAATCTCTATCATAAGTACCAGGAGTTAGAGTAAACTCATCTATTGTAAGACTTGTTAGATATCCCCAATTAGTTATAGGAAGAGATATATTAATATTGGG
>JAISOC010000010.1 GCA_031275915.1 Holosporales bacterium
CTAATGCTCTGTCTCTTTCGTTATCTTTTTGGCTTGTTTTAAATCTATTTTCAAAAAATCGGCTGGTTCTGGAATCTTAATTGTTTTTGTTCCATACCTGATAAATGGACCAAAACGGCCGTAGCATAGAGATATCTCATCTTTTTTGCTGAGAATTAGAGGTAAACTATCGAGTTTCAAAACATCTTCAATGGTCAATGCTAATGGATCATTTATACATTTTGGTACACTTAATCTTTTTGGCTTTTTCTCGTTCTTGACATCTTTTGTCTTTTCCCACTCAAAGTAATAACCATACGGTCCTTTCTTCAAGAAAACCTTATCATTATTTCTACCAGAATCAGTACCTATTTCGTTTTTTACTAGTTCTTGAGAGAAATCATCTTTTTCTACATTAGTAACCCCTATTTTCGTTGTAAATTTACATTCTGGATAAGTTGAGCATCCTAAAAATGCTCCAAATTTACCAAGCTTCAAATTGATTTCTCCATTGCTACAAATTGGACATTTTCTGCTTTCTTTAAAGTTTTGAAATATGAAATCATTAATATCGTGCTCAACAGTATCTATAACATTTGTGATAGATAACTCTGTAGCTTTTTGAATAAACTTACAAAATTCTTCCCAGAAATTGTCTAGAGTTTTTTCCCAGGCCATTTTTCCATTAGAAATATCATCGAGTTCTTCTTCAAGATTGGCAGTGAAATCGTATTGTACATATTTATTGAAGAAATTTCTAAGAAAAGAGGTTGTTAAAAATCCAATATTTTGCGGAATAAAAACTTTTTTTTGTAAAAGAACATATTTTCTAACCTGCAAAACGCTGATGATGGTCGCGTATGTGGAGGGTCTTCCTATTCCCAACTCTTCCAATTTTTTCACCAGACTAGCCTCATTATACCTTGGGGGAGGTTGTGTATAATGTTGGTTATTATTAACAGAAATCAAATTCAAAGTTTCTTTTTCTTTTAAATTCGGTAATTTTTTACTACTCTCAGATTCATCATTTTCATTATCTTTCGATTCAACATATACCTTCAAAAATCCATCAAAAGCAACTGTTGATCCGGTTGCTTTAAATCTGTGTTTTTTGTTATTTGATACAACTTCCGCTGCTACCTGCTCTATTATTGCACTCTCCATTTGAGAAGCCAGAGCTCTTCTCCAAATAAGATCATACAATTTAAATTCATCCTCAGATAGGGCAGATCTTAGTTTTTGAGGGGCTCTCTTAAATGAGGTGGGTCTAATAGCTTCATGTGCCTCCTGAGCGTTTTTTGTCTTGGTTTTATAAGTTCTTGGAGATTTAGGTAGATATTTTTCTCCAAAATCTGAAGTTATAACGTTTCTGGACTCTGAAATCGCATCTTTAGAGAGGGATGTGCTGTCAGTTCTCATATACGTTATAAGTCCTATCAAAGTACCATCAACCGATATTCCCTCATATAATTTTTGGGCCACTTGCATAGTCTTTTTGGCTCCAAATCCGAGTTTTCTGACAGCTTCTTGTTGCATAGATGAGGTTGTAAACGGAGCATATGGATTTCTCTTTACGATTTTTTTCTCTACTTTATCTATGCTATATATCTCTTTTTCTAGAATGAGCTTAATATCACTTGCCTGTTTTTCGTTTTTGATACTAAGTTTTTCAAGTTTTTTACTTTCAAATTGGTATAACTTGGCATGAAATTTTCCGTTTTTTGCTTCAAATTCGCTGTGAATCGACCAATATTCTTCTGAGTTAAAGGCCTGTATTTCTAATTCTCTTTCAACTATTAATCTAAGGGCCACAGATTGCACTCTACCAGCAGACCTGGCTCCAGGCATTTTTCTCCATAAAATAGGGGAAAGAGAAAACCCAACAAGATAATCCAAGATTCTACGGGCTAGGTATGCATTCACTAAATTCATATCGAGATTTTTCGGATTTTTAAAGGCCTCCTGTATGGCAGTTTTGGTAATCTCATGAAAAACCACTCTTTGTACCTTAACTTCCTTCAGGACATTCTTACCTTTTAAAGATTCTAAAATATGCCAAGATATGGCCTCTCCCTCCCTGTCCGGATCAGTTGCTAAGAATAAATTTTGGGATTTCGCAAGCAAAGTAGCTATTTCTTTGATTTGTTTTTTCCCCTTATCATTCATTTGCCATATCATGCTGTAATGGTTATCAACATCAACTGATCCAGCCTTTGAAGGAAGATCCCTAATGTGTCCATAACTGGCAACTACCTTATACCCTTCTCCTAAATACGATCCAAGAATCTTAGCTTTTGCCGGAGACTCAACAACGACAACTCCCTTAAACAACACAATTTTTTAACAAAAAAAGTCTCTTTTCTTCCAATCTAGATGATTTTTGCTATTTAGCACAGAAAATTTATTAGTAAATCATGAGAACTTTTTAATTTTTGATGTTTTTTTGTTAACGAAAGGAGAGAATCCAGCGATTTGCAGGTTAACCTCTTTTTTGAATTGATTGAATTTGTTGAATTTTTCACCAGTGAGTTTTTGAGGTTCCTGTTTAATTGATGCAAGAGGATTTATAAACACTCCGTTTCTCATGACTTCATAGTGCAAATGAGCTCCAGTTGTTATTCCTGTTGCTCCAACATATCCAACAACCTGTCCTTGCCTAACCCTTTGCCCTGATCTAACAGCCACCCGACTCATATGACCATACGCAGTATCGATTGAAGAAGAATGCCGAACCCTAACGTATTTCCCATACCCAGAATAATATCCAGCCTGCACGACCATTCCGTCAGCAGTTGCATATATCGGAGTTCCAGATGGAGCTTTAAGATCAATTCCTGTGTGTCTTCTATTTCTGCCGTGTACTGGATGGCATCTAACCCCATAGCCAGATGTTATCTTCATATAATTTAAGGGTTTTCCCAGCATAGACCTGGATTTAATCATGGAATTTAATGCAATTCCATTGGAATCAACGTATTCGGATGCATCCTTGAATTTAAAGTTATAAACTCTGAAGATGCTACCATTTACCAAAGCGGCTGCGTATACCAGATCTGGCTTGGATATGACATTCCCTTCATTATCGTAATAATCTCTGTATAGTACTTCAAAGTTTACTGGCCCTTTTGAGGATTTTATGTTAACCATCTGTCCAAGAGTTCTTAAAGTTTCCTTTGCTACGCTGAGTTTAACTCCGCATTCAACTAAACTAGCCAATGGATTGCGAAGTGATATAGTTCCCGAAGAAGTTTTCATTACTTTTTTAATTGGTACCTCTATTTTTTCTGCTTTAAATTTGCCAGACGAGTTTCTGGATACTACAACTTTGAATTTCATATTTGGCTTTATTTCCAGACTATCTAATACAAAATTGTCAGAATCCCTATGTGCTTTTACTGACATTTCCTGTCCTACTCTCAAGCTTTTGAGGTTAAAGATTTTGGACAGTTCTGTAGTCGCTGAATGGATATCAATTTTGTTAAGCCCGTGCTTAGTAAGAATCGACGCTATTGTATCTCCATCTTCCATTGTTAATGTGGACTCATCATATATGATTTTTTTTGTTTGAGATGGTTCAACAACGTTGCTATCAGTGTGTAAATCCCTTTGTTGTATTGGTTTATGAGTGGCAATTATATCTGCTGAATCGCTGTTCGATTCACTCTCTTCATCCTTATCGCCCATGTCTTGAAAATCCTCATCTAGAAAGAGAGTACTTCCTTCATCAGAAGAAGATATTACAGGGGCATACATCATGTATTCTGTCAGAGAAATAGATATAGCAAGAGCCAGAAGACATATGCTAAGAAAATGAGACTTTTTTACAATCAATCACTTCGTCCATGTGCATTTTCAATAGTTCTATCATATAAAATTTAAGCAAAAATGTCAAAAAAAACTGAGGCAGTCCCCAATAATCAACAGTAACAGCGCATTGTACCTAACCTCAGTTTTATGTTAAGAGAAGCTTTATGAGCAAATATGAAACTTGAATTATTTTTTAACGTGTTTTCTCAATAACAATGCACTTGCAGATTATCAAGCAATATTATGGTGATTTGCTAGAACTTCTCTTGTCTGAAACTGAGATTTACACCAAATACTTTGGCTTTTCTTTAAATAATGACGCTATTTTGAAGGAAGATTTTTTTTCTGCAACGAAAAGAATTTTATCTCCAGCGTTGATGACAAGTCTTTTTGGGAGCATGAATATCTTGTCTGATCGAATAAGGGTGGCAGCCACTATTTGTCCATCAGAGCCTATGTCATCTATCAAAAGCCCAACTGCTCTGCTATTACTGCTAACATTTATGGTCAACATCTCTATAGAATCATTTGCAAATGTGAAGATATTATCCTCTTCTCCATTTTGTATGTAATGCAAAATCTTTGAGACTACTGCCATTCTCGAATCCATGACTGTATTTATTCCAAGAGTCCTACATAGTTGCATATTGGATGTGTCGCTGATCATTGCTATCACCCTCTTAGCTCCATAACCTTTTGCTAACAAACAAGAAAGAATGTTTGTTTTATCATTGTTGGTTACTGCTATGATTGCAGCTGCATCTGATACGAGGGAGGCATTCATTATCTCTGGATCCATTGTGTCTCCACACAAAATTTCGATATTATTAAATTCCTCGGACAATTTTTCGACTCTGTTATAATCATCCTCCATTATCTTTAACAGGGTATCAGAGTTGTCCTGTAGCATAGATCTTGCAACTTCTTTGGCTATCGCTCCTCCTCCTATCAGCAAAAGGCTCTTGCGTTCTTCACTCACAATTCCAAATAGATTTAAAGCTTTCTCCATCTCTTCATAACTTACAGCAAAATATATGTTGTCCTCTGCCAAAATAACCTCACTTTTGCCTGGTATAAAAACGCGATTTTCTCTTTCTATTAAAAGAATAACAATGTGTAAACCATTAGAGGCATTGGATACAAATCTTATTGGTATGTTAACAAAGGCAGATTTTTTGGTACAACGAACTCCTATTATTCGAATTTTGTCGTCAAGACAGGGGATAACATCTAAAACCCCGTGAACAGAAACACTACGCTTGATAGTTGAAGCTATTTCTATTTCTGGGGAGACAATCATGTCAATTGCAAATCTGTTTTTTCCAAATAAAGAAGAGTGCCTAAAATATGATTGGTTGCTTATTCTAGCTATCTTTATCTCTGTTTCAAACATAAAGGAGGAAATCTGACAGGCCACTATGTTAGTCTCATCAGAAGAAGTAGCTGCTATTATGATATGAGCTTCTTCCGCTCCAGCTTCGTCCAAAACATCAAAATTGGTAACGTTACCAAAAACTGGTTTTACGTCTAGCCTATCACCAACTTTTTTCAAAGTTGTTGCGTTGTTATCAACGATTGATACATCATGCTCTTCAAAAGAAAGCTGTTTAGCTATCTCATATCCAACATGTCCAGCGCCTAAAACCACTACCTTCATATCTGTATCATCACAATTATCAGAAAGAGACAGCCTATATAATACACTTAAACTCATATAACTTTAGATACGAAAACATTTATCGTACAGAATTATGATTACAGTATTCTTCATAAAATTAGTTGAAAATAATTCTTGCAGTTAACTTGCTTTCTATTTATCATTAGATGGTAAATAATTTGCTATAAAGGGATATGAATAATGCAAAGATTATTTATAGTTGCTTGTGCGTTAATAGCACCTGTGATATGTGTGGGTAATGCCACAATTATTATAGTTCCTAAAGATTTTATTTATGGTTGCGAAGGTTATCTTGATAATAATTATGAAGATTGTGATCTTACTTATAATTGCAGAGATAGCGAAGATAATAAAGCAAGAGTAGTGGTAGAAGAGAAAAGAAATGAGATAGACGATAGTGATGACAGCGAAAATAGTGATGATAGTGAAAATTATGATAGTGAAGATCATGATGATCATAGTACGATAAGTCACACAAAGAGACCACGTTTAAAAAGAATTGGCACAATTTTAAATAAAATTAGCAAAGTTATTAATAAATTTAGCTTAGAGGATCAAAAGGAAATAGTTGGAGAGATTAGAAGGAAACCAGAAGATAGAAAAGAATCAGAGGAGCAGAAGAAATCAGAAAAAAAAGATTCACGCAAAAAATTGAAAGAAAAATTTCCGCATTTATATTCCCTTGTAAAAAAGTATCTCAAACGATACTCCCTGTTTAAGAAAAACCGAAGAATATACTCTCAATCAAGTAGTGAATTGTAAAACTTTAAACAAGAATATATAAAAGTGGATAAGAAGAAAGAGAAGGTAAGAGTGTACGCTTGCTCACTATCGTTCGCTAACGCTACTTCTGATAGGATTTATAGAAGATAGGGTTTTGCAGCTAGAACTTTTACATCTTGTTGTAAATCCCCCCCTATTTTTTAGTTGCTTTTGGTTAGTGTCGTAAAATACCATTAATATTGCAATGTGCAATTTATTTAAGACTTGGTGGAGGAAATATGAAGTTTGGTATTACGAAGTGCCTGAGTTCTGTTGTGCTGTGTTGTGCAATTGAACAAGGATGGTGCTGTTTTCAAAATGCTGATATCGAAGAAACGTATAGAAAAATTGAAGCAATCAAGTTTGAAATCGGACAAAAATACGCAGAAGCAGGTAAGTTAGAAAAGGAAAATGATTCGGAAATTGAAATGCTCCAAGGTGAAAAATCCAAATATTGGGATGAAATACAAATGTTACTAGAGGGAGAAAAACCTGATCAAAATAATAAAGAACGGGAAGAATACGAAAAAAATTCGAAGAAGCTGATAAAAAAATTATAGATCTATCTAGTGAACAATACAGGATTTACAGAGAGGATTTACCGGAATTAGAAAAAAAATTACTGCGCGCGCAGGAACAGATGGTGCTTCAATATGGGGGAATAGATCCAAATGCACAAGATAATGGTATTTTAACAAGGGACAAATACAGAGATGCGTATGAGCAAGCTAAAGAAGCAATTGATTCCACACTGGAAAATACCTCTACAAGTTGTTCCAGTATTTGTTACAACAATGATAAATGAATGCATTCCTAACTGTTTGTACAGAGACCTGTATTGGGAGTCTCTTCACTATACGAATTGCTTTGCTATATGGCATAGTCGATAGGTTTATTTCCTAATCCGTATCTGAAATTACATTAAGTTTCTTGATATTACTGTGTTCTTCAACGAGAGTTCTTATCTTTTCATTGGAGACGTGAGTATATATTTGAGTGGTTGAAATATTGCTGTGTCCCAGAAGTTTTTGTATTGTAAGCAAATCGGCTCCATTTGAAAGCAGGTGAGTGGCAAAGGCGTGCCTTATAACATGAGGAGATATCTTGGAGGATGGTATATCTGCATCCTCCGCTACCTTCTTTAAAAGTTTTGCGAATCCATGACGAGTGAGATGTCCGCTCTTTGATATACTAGGAAACAGAAAATCACTGAAGGCTTTTTTAGAATGGAAGGAATTCCTGATTGTCATGTATTCTCTCACACTCTCGAGGGCTATATCGTGTAAAGGTACCACTCTCTCTTTCTCTCCTTTCCCCATTATCACGAGGGCACTCTTTCCAGATTCATCATCAATAACAATCGAATCTGTTTTCAGGCAGACTAGTTCTGAAACTCTGAGACCACTTGCATACAGTATATGCAACATACATTTCAGACGTATCATATGCTTATCAGATTTCAAATCGAAAACAGATAGAAGTCCTACCATTTCAGATTCCGATAGGATTTTTGGGAGAGGTATATTCTTATGTCTCATATGTATATTATCCATCGGATTTTTTTCTATCTCTTTTTCGTCAACAAGAAATAGGAAAAATTGCCTGAGAGATGACATATTTCTGAAAATAGAAGATTGTTTTATATCATTATCTTTAAGGAATTGTATGTAATCAGAGATATTTGCTTCCAGACTGTTATTAGAAAACTCAAGAAATTTCATAACATCTTTTGTGTAGGCCTCTATAGAATTCTTTGATAAGTTCCTATCTGCGCTGAGAAATTCCTGAAATCTCTCAATTAATGCTCTGTTTTTTTCTGAAAATTGCATTTGATACTTGTACAGCAGATGGGATTGATATTGCCAACAATGCCCATTTTATTTCGTTATGTATGAAGGAAACAATGTAATACGTTCCCACAATCAATGAAAAAAAGCCACACAAGGTCACCTTATGATAGGTGACCACATTTTTGAACAGGAATCTTATTCGTCCTCAGATTGAGGATCTGGTGAACTCTCTTCTGATTCTAACTGTAATTTTGACTCAATATACTGTTTTTTATTGCTCACTATTGTGGAATTGTCAGGATTTAATTTCCGATCAACAATTGATTCATTACTATCTGTCGTATTCTCAAATTGTTCCGCAAATTCCTTTTTTAACTTAGCTAAAGCCCACTTGCACAAATCTATGCTTCCTTGCATTTTTAAGATATCTTTTGAGGTAATTTTTTCTTCATCTGCGTTTGTACCAATAGACACAACATTTTGGAATCCAAGTTTCTTTGCCAATTCTTTCAGTTTTTCATCTATTGACGCTATTTCCTTTTGCAAACTTTTAATGTTACTTTCTTTTTGTTTCAGCAACTTTATCATACCTTGTGAGTTTATATTCGCAGCGCTTTTGTTTTTCATCCACTCTTCAGCTTCTTTTATAAGCTCATTTTTCTCCGCTACTTCAATTTCTTTCGCAAATTTTTTCACTAACAATGTGCAAAAGGCAATCGCGTTTTCTTTTTTTTGTATGGCTAATTTATAAGTTTTCTCATTTTTGTTGTTTTCAAATTTTTGATGTGCTTCGTTTGAGTCTTTAAGAGCATTTATACCACTCCGCCAATAATAATTATTATTACCATCATGGCCGGCATAGCAAGAGCCAGCCTCAAATAAAGTTACCAAACAAAGTAGTACCCGGATCGTTTTCATAACACACCTCCAAAATAACCAAAAATAACAACCATCTCCAATATAATACAATCAAAATCCAAACTCAATAAAAAAAGCTAATTGAACACAACACACTCTCCTAACCCTAATTGTCTAGGCTTACTGCAGTATTCATTCCATGTGTTATCTTTCGTATAGATAAGTGGAAACAGTCTGTGTTCAGTACAATACGAGTAAAAAGCGACATATACGACGTCCATAGCCATTAGTACAGTACCCATATCTTCAAAAAAAGCAAAATTATTGTGACCAAATCTCATAAGAAGTCCCAAACTAAGTCTAAACAAATTTTCTGAAATATCATCACCTTCCAGGTAATGAGCGTTGAGAAAATATCCTTCTGTGTAGAACTGTGGTGGTGGTCCTCCCAAAATAGTGCGTATTTCCTCATAATTTATGCCACTGCCGTGCCATGCTTTGGCGGATATAGCGGCTCTACTTTGATTATTATCCAATTTTCGAAGAACATTGTAGTAATAATATCCAATGACAATAGTGACACCTTCGATATCCACAAAATTGCCTAAGTCAAAATCTGCGAGTAAAGAATTACCTTCAGCATTAAACCTAATTGGATCCAATAAATAGTGAAACCAATGAAGAAGTTCGTGAAAAAGAGTTATTACTGCAGGAGAATAGTGTAGTTGAATCAAGGCTTTTCCGTCCACTATGTGAGTAACCAATTGATACTTAACTGGCGTTTGCTCTCCAGAGAGGTTAATTTCGCTATCTTCAACCAGTTCTTCTTTCTTATTATCAAAATTATATTCTGACCAAGTAATTCGTGATTTATCCCAAGTATTGTCCCCACAGCTGCTATAAATGTATCCTCCTCCATCTTTTGAATTATCTAGACAGATGTCCAACGTAATATTATGTAGGCGATCAGCAGAACTCTCAATCTGCGATCGGGAACGTGGATTTCTTTGCGGAGTTCCTAGTCCTATTTCTATCAGCAATCTGTAGAGTAGAACCCTTCCAACAGGATTTGATGCTATTACCATAAACTGCTCCCAGAACAAATCTTCCTGATCTTTGGATTCTGTGGCGATTTTTGCACTTGCCTCTCGCCTTAACTTTAGCGTCTTTGATTTCGATGCATCCCAATACCATATCCGAGGTATGAAGGCTTTAAACTTCATTACAGGTCGTCCAAGAATAGGGTGTATGACTGTGTCCCTCTCCCCATCATCACCTTTCCACCCAAACATTCGCATATAGAATTCTGTAACTCGCTTGTCATCTATTTTTGCACATGACCATTTGACTGCCTCTGGTGTTGTTGGTTGATGTCCATCTCTGGGGAAAATAATAGAAAGCTCACCATTACCTATCATGCTTGAGCTAAAGCTAGAGCTAGAACTTGAGCTGGAGCTGGAGCTAGAGCTAGAGCTAGAACTAGAACTTGAGCTAGAGCTAGAACTGAGGCTGGAGATAGGACTGGAGCTAGAACTGGAGCTGAGATTATTACCTGTGTGAAATTTGAATACAATAAGACCTTCTTTCTTTTCTCCCTCTTCTTCCTCTTCTTCCTCTTCTCCCTCTTCTCCCTCTTCTTCCTCTTCTCCCTCTTCTTCCTCTTCTTCCTCTTCTCCCCCTTTACTCTTCTCCTTCTCCTTCTCCTTCTCCTTCCCTTTCCCTACGTAATCTGCTTCTCCCAATTCTCCTGGAAAACGCAAACTTAATATTGTTTTATTTGCTCCGCCAGCATCAAAACACAAATTCACACACACAATTATGAATGTTAGCGCCCTGGCCAATGATCTTTGAGATAACATTATCGTTTTTTAGTTCTGCTCCGTTATATTATTAGTTCTACTATAAATTAATTAAATTTTTATTAACCGCATTCAAATTCAATTACAATATTCCAAAAATTGCCAGCAAAAACATAATAGAGAAGTGAAGGATTGCTATGAATACAGCCGCACTCCCTATATCCTTTGCTTTTTTTGATAACTCATGCGGCTCAGTGGAAATTCTATCGACTGTACACTCTATGCAGGTGTTCAAGGCCTCTGTGATTAGTATTAAAACATATGAGAAAACAAGATACGATTTCATTGACAGATCGAATACATATAAAATTACAAGAACAGCTGGGAAAAGAGCTATTTCTTGAAAAAATGCCCTTTCTTTTATTAAACATCTCAGTCCACTGATGGAATATTGTGTTGCCTTAATCAGTGACAATAGATGTTTATTCATCATCAAAAAACCACTTAAATGATTTTAAAGCTTCTATATATAGGCTTCTTTTAAAGTGAACCGCTAATCGAATTACATTGCCTGGGCTCATCCACCTCCAGGTGTCGAATTCACTATGTTGCGTTGTTCGAAGATCTATATCAGAGTCATTTCCAGTAAACTTCAAAAGAAACCATTTTTGACGTTGTCCAGAAAATGAAGAATTACGCCTCCTTAACCCCATGGGGATAGTGTACTCAATCCACTTTTCGCTTTCTCCAATGATGTCAAATTTATCAGTTCCAAGTTCTTCTTTCAGCTCTCTCATAACCGCATTAGAAGGCTCTTCTCCTTCTTCAATGCCTCCTTGTGGCATTTGCCATGGTTTCTTTAAAAACCACGATACCATCTTCGTATTGACAACAGACCTTTTTCCAGCAAAGATCTTTTTTTCATCATTCACTACGATCATCCCAACACCACTTCTTAAGTTGTCATACATAACTGGCTATTTCTTTTTAAATTTACGTTATAAGGCCAATCGTATCACGAAAGGTGTCCATAGTCTATTAAAACAAAGTTTCAAACCCGCCACCACAAAAAAGCAAACATATCTTAAATTAAAATAATTTGATAGAAAATAATAATGTTACCGGAACTATAAGGGGTTTTATTGGTAGTACCAGTGCTCAAGAAATAACTCAATCGTTCACTACATGTATGGTCCCGAAGTATGATAAGATGATGCAACTCATAGTTCAGGTTAGTTCTTTTGTAGTAACTTTGTGGTAACATTGGCAGCATAGATTTTTACATATGCACAAATTTGTAATGGTAAAAAAAGTAATAGTTTTTGGGAATGAGAAAGGAGGAACAGGAAAATCCACTTTGGCAATGCATTTGACAGTGAGTCTTTTAAACAACAGATACAAAGTTGGGACGATAGATGTTGATGCTAGGCAGGGTACCTTCTCAAGATATATAGAAAATAGAACCAATACTCAAAGAAATAATCCTGATATTAAAATACCAGTACACAAATCCATATCACAAAGTCTATTGGGCAATATTGAGGAAGCAGAAAAAGAAAACAAAGAAAAATTTACGCAAGCTTTGGAGTTTCTCAGTGATTGTGAGTATATAATTATAGATACCCCAGGACATGATAACAGTCTCTCTCGTTTTGCTCATTCGCATGCCGATGTTTTAATAACTCCAATGAATGAGAGCTTTGTTGATCTCGATCTCTTGGTTAGAGTTAAAGATTCGTTAAATAGTTTGGATTTGCGACCAAGCACGTATTCTGAAATGGTGTGGGATCAAAAGAAAAACAAGGCAATCAGAAACAGGGGAACAATAGATTGGGTAGTTTTGATTAACAGAATGGCTCACATGGCCTCCAAAAACAGACAGGAGTTGGAAAAGATTCTGGAAGCTTTAGCAAAGAGAATTGGATTTAGGTATGCTAAGGGGTTTAAAGAGAGGGTGATATTTAGGGAACTATTTGCTAGTGGATTAACTCTGACAGATAGAAATACTCAAGGAATGCAAACAAGCTTGTCTCATATAGCTGCTAGATGTGAACTAGCTGATCTTCTCAAGGTTTTGAACATATCACAATCATCATGAAAATAGAGATAGACAAAAAAGCAGAGGAATTCATACAACAATCCTTGAAAAATAGTGAGAAAATTCCAACTCTGTGTGTTGTAAAAGGAGGATGTGCTGGCACTATGTTGGTCTTGAAATTGCTTGAAAAGGACGAAAATAACAAAATTGTAATTGTAAATAATTTGAAAATTGCAATTATGGATGAGGTTTATTTATACACAGAGGATATATCTATAAGTATAAGAAGAGGGTTATCAACAGAAATCGTAGTATTTAACAATACTGCAACGAAAAAGTGCAGATGCGGGAAGTCATTTAGTAAATTGTGAGATAAACAATCGTTCGGCTCCGATTTTTCCTGCTTTCTTATTGATCATTGTTTCTACTTCTGGGAAAATGCGTGTGTTGTATTAGTTAGGTTGATTTCGGACAGTTACGCAATGTTGATGACAGATAAGATGGGAATAATCATGGGGATGGCTAATAGGTTTTCTATAGCCTATGGAATTGCTGAGAACTTGAGGGCAAACGGAGCAGAAATTGTCTTTACAGTAGCTAGTGAGTATTTCAAGGAAAAAATAAAACCAATAGTAGAAGAGGATTTTGGTGATTCTCCAATATACATATGCGATGTTTCCTCTGATGGATCTATCGCAGAAACTTTTCAAACTATTGAAAAAGATCGAGGAAAACAAGATTTTATAGTGCACTCTATAGCTTTTTCCGACAAAAATGAATTGAAAGGCAAATATATCGACACATCGCGTGAAAATTTCTTAAACACAATGAACATATCATGTTTTTCTTTTGTTGAAATTTGCAAATATTCTAAGATTGTCTTAAATGAGGAAGGAGGAAGTATCATGGCTCTCTCCTATTATGGATCCCAAAAAGTATTTCCCAATTACAATGTTATGGCGGTAGCAAAAGCAGCTCTAGAAACTAGTGTAATGTATGCAGCCTCTGATCTTGGAGAAAATAATGTACGAGTGAATGCAATTTCATCTGGTCCAATAAAAACGTTGGCCGCCTCTGGAGTTGGTGATTTTAGCAAAATTCTTGAATATAATAGGCATACAGCCCCTCTCAAGAGAGGAGTAACTCTGGAAGATGTTGGAAAAGCTGCAATATTTTTGCTAAGTGACTTAAGCTCAGGAATTACAGGAGAAATACTGTATGTGGATTGCGGATGTAATATTATGGGAATGAAATTACAAGAAAATTGAATTGTAGCCCCTTTGTAAAGAAACTGACAGCTAAATGTAAAAGTCTATCTACAGTGCTCCTTCAGTATGCTTTCCTTTTTGGAGGAACTCCATTGTACCAATTGCTCCGCTATCTTGGTCAAGGATCACTTCGTTCTCCTCCTTGACCAAGCGCTCTACAATTGGGATCTCTGCTGCT
>JAISOC010000075.1 GCA_031275915.1 Holosporales bacterium
CTACAAAGTCTCGTGTTCTTTCAGTACTCTTCCTTTTTGGAGAAACTCCATTATACCGATTGCTCGGCCAGCCTTTGTCAAGGTCCGCTTCGCTCTCCACCTTGACAAAGTGCCTCGCCATCTGGTTCTCTCTTTCTCGTTCCAAAAAGGAAATATACTGTAGGGGGAAAGAAGGTATATATATAGGAGTGTACGCTTGCTCACTATCGTTCGCTAACGCTACTTCTAACAGTGTTTATAAAAGATAAGGTTTGGCAATTAGAACTTCTAAATTTGGTTGTCAATCCACATTCACTTTCTGCTGGACTGATTTCTCTAAAATAATGTAGTATCATTCACATGCTTCATACTTGTTTGACTTCTGGGAGATAAGAGCGTTATATGTCTATTGCTGCACAAAGTGGTGATACTGTGAAAAAGAGTTTAAGAAAAAGTGATCTTATTGCAAAATATGCAAGAAATGAGAGTGACACTGGTCTTTCCGAGGTACAGATAGCATTGCTAACGGATAGGATTGTCAACATCACTGCTCATATGCAAGAACACAAGAAAGATTACCATTCCAGGAGGGGACTTTTGATGCTTGTTAGCAATAGGAAAAGATTATTGAAATATCTTAAAAATAATGATGAAGCAAGATACACCAAGATAATAGAAAAATTAGGCTTGCGCAGATAAAAATTTCAGACGAATTTAGCCTGTTTGATAATTTATTTCATCCTTTCAGTGATCTTTTTGATGGCCTCCTTGAAATTTGGAACTATATATCCAAAAATGTGTCCTATGTTTTCTTTTTCTTCTTTTTGACGAAGAATTTCGAGGAGCATTCCATTTGTGCCAGACACTATGACAGTACTTCCTCTGTCTTTTACTTTTTTCACAATATGCTTGAGAGAACTCATGGCCTCTCCATCTAGGAACGGTACATTTTTGAAGTACAGAATAATAACATCTGGAAAAATCCCACGATTGTTTAAACTTTCATCAACGAGCTTTGTTATATTTAAAAACAATATATTGTTTATCTGAATCACTTCTATTCTATCCATTATTTCTTTCGGCAAATTAACACTGTTTGAAAATCCATTTTTGTTATGCATAAATTCTATCGCACCTGTATCGTGGTTTTTCGTGGAATGTACTGCAGCATCCTTAATTTTCACCATCCTCTTTGAGAAAAATATCATGGACGTTGTAAATCCGATGATCACTGCGGGAATAAATCCAAAATACAAAGCTGCAATGATTGTTGCCCAAAATATGTAACTCTCATAATATTTATAATTCATGTATTGCAGTGGCTCTTTGCTGAAAAATGTTGATATGGCAAATACAACCAAAATCGCAGAGATGCAATGTACAGGGATATATTCTATTATAATCCATGAATATTTCACAAATGCAAACGATAAAAAACAAACAGCCAGTAATCCAATTATTGTTTTTGCCTTGTATGATATGTTTGTCATTGTGAATGTGAGATTTGGGGAAATCATAAGTCCCCCACAAGCAACACTTGCGAAATTGGCAACCCCAGAAGAAATTAATTCAGCATTGGCCTGTAAATTTCTATCTCCAGTTATGCTTGAAGCAACATTCGTGCAGAAACAAGCTTCTGTTGCTATTACTACTGCTATTGCAAAGGCATAATTTAGGATGTTTATCAAAAAAGTTTGAGATGGTATTTCTTTGGATATTGTCGTGATGTTATCTATAACCTGAGCATTTAAGAATTCAGATCCAATGTTTTTTATAGGTTCAAGAAATGGGATCATTCCATGAGTTTGGGCGAAAATAACTCCTGCTCCAACGCAAAGATATAGAAAAAAGGAAAAGTAGCTCTTAATTTTCCATCTTATTAATATGAGAGGAATTAAAAATGCTCCTCCGTACATAATCTGTTGTACATTCACATTTTTTATATTCGCTTTTAATGTGCCAAGATTTTCAACAAAACTTTGGGAATGCTGGATTGTATCAATCCCAAGAATATATTGAATTTGCTGAATAATTATAAATAGACTTACATACACAACTAGGGCCGCTACATATGCTCCAGATAAATATTTTAAAACATCGCTAAATCTCAGAAGTCCGAAAATTGTGAGTATTACAGAAACAAATATGGCAGAAAATAATAATCCTTTATATTGGTATTTAGCCAAGATTTCAAAGGTAACAACGCACAAAGGAAGAGCAATTGATGATATTTGATATTTTGATCCACCTATGATTATTGAACACATTGATGCTATGGCACATGATATTATTCCCTGCAAAGGAGAAGTACCGCAAAAGAAAGCCAAGGCCAATGCTATAGGAAACAACATCAAAAATATTCTAAGGCCACATAAAAGGTCATTTGCCAAAAAAGCGAAGGAATATCTCTCTATGTCCACATTTAAAATAGATGGACAAAGCTCTAATTTTTTTACTATTTCGAGTTGATGAGAGATTTTTCTAGTAAATTTCATAACAACAAATAAAGATATTCCTCCGCTCACTACATTCTATATACAAAATAATTAATTTTCCGTTTATTTTTATCAAAAATTTTGTAATGAAAAATGCTCTTACATCAACTATTTATACGCTCTGTTTAACCATATATTCAAAAATTTGTTTTGAGTTTCATCTTTTTGAACAATCATTCTATATACTGCAGCTTGCTCTGATCTAATAGCTACAAGAAAAGCTTCATCATTAGAAACATCGTTAATTAGTGATATTGCAAATTTCCAATCATCACGCTTATCAAACAAACTTCTTTTGCCATAAACTGATTGGAGAGCTCTTTTAACGATTTCTTTTGCCTGCTCCTCTCCAAAATTCACACAAATATCAAAGATTTTTGAAGCAATATCTGAATTAGAGACATCGTCTAAATCCAATATTTTCCAGTATTCTTTGTAATATATGCCCTTAGCTTGATCTACAGTGAGATTCTTTATATCCACATCAGGGTGTGCTCTTTTGCTAATTCCATACTTAGTCTCTCCCCCATGATCATCAGAATCATTAACGTATCCACCCTCATGTCTTAATGTCTTTGAAATAGCATTATCGAAATTTTTTCCATATTCAGAGTAACCGGCACACCCAACTAAGAGTACACAAGATATCAATAAACTTACATTTCTATTCATCATTATCCTCATTTTCTGCAACAACTGAAACAGAAGAGACTACTTCTCCGCTATTCATTCGCAGGATTATAACTCCTTGAGCTGCTCTTCTTGTTATTCTTATGTCCTCGACTGAACATCTCATGATTCTTCCATTATTCGTAATAAGCATTATATGATCATCATATCGAACTGGAAAAGATGCAACTACTGGTCCATTTTTGTCTGTTATTGCTATGTTAGTGAATCCTTTTGTGCCTCGGCTTGTGGGTCTATATTCATAAAACGATGAGGCCTTTCCAAATCCATTCTCAGTAATTGTCAGGATTAATTTTTCATCCATAGCAAGTTTTGTCATTTTGTCATCTATAATTGTTTTTGATAGATTTGCTTTTTTTGCATTTTTCCTTAATTGCTCAGCATTTTTTAAATAGGTTTCTCTTTCTTCTATATTATCTATTTCCCATTTATCGAGGATTGCCATGGACATAACCTCATCTCCATTCTGCAATCTTATTCCTCTCACTCCATTTGACTCTCTCCCAGAGAACACCCTAACATCAGTTGCATTAAATCTGTTGCATATTCCCTTTTTGGTGGCTATGAAGATATCCTCCGTATCACTGCACAGAGATACATTGATAAGTTTTTCTCCTTCATCAAGACCTATTGCTTTTTTGCCATTACTCGGAATGTTTTTAAAGTCAGAGCACTTATTTCTTCTGACATTTCCAAAAGAGGTCATGAAAACAAGAGTTTTATCTTCAAAATTCTCTGTATTCTTGTTAATTGTGAGGATTGTTGATATTTTTTCATTCTCAGAAACGGGAAGAAGGTTTATAAGAGCTCTTCCCTTTGAGGTGGCGCTTGCAAGCGGCAGGTTATAGACTTTCATTCTGTAAACTTTGCCAATAGATGTGAAAAACAAAATATCATCATGAGTATTGGCTATAGTAACACTGTCTACTACGTCCTCTTCTTTTGTATCCATTCCATTCCTGCCCTTTCCCCCTCTTTTTTGAGATCTGTATGTTGAAAGAGGCACCCTCTTGATGTATCCCTCAAGAGTTACAGTAACCACCATATCTTCTTTCTGTATTAAATCTTCAATATCAACTTCATCGAAATTTCCTTCAATAGTTGTGAGTCTTGGAGTGTTGAATTTCTCTTTAACCTCAAGAAGTTCTTCTTTCACAATCTGAATGATCTTTTCCCTTGAGCCTAAGATGCTTATGAGTTCATTGATTTCAGATATAACCTCTTCCAAATCTTTTTGAATCTTTTCTCTCTCGAGTCCTGTTAATCTATGAAGCCTGAGATCTAGTATGGCATTAGCTTGAATTTCCGTGAGAGTACACTGAGTTGTATCCGAGGAAACTCCATTAACCAATTCAATCATTGATCTGATATCAGAGACATCAAAGATCTTGCTCATAAGTTTGTTTTTGGCCTCATTTCTATCTGTTGAGTTTCGGATAATCGAGATGACTTCATCTATATTTGCAATTGCCATAGCAAATCCCAACAATACGTGAGCCTTCTCTCTGGCCTTCTTTAATCTGAATTTACTTCTCCTGACAATCACATCCTCCCTGAATTCAGAGAATATTTTAAGCATGTCCTTTATAGATAATCTCATGGGCTTGTTATTCACTATGGACAACATGTTGTATCCAAAAGATGTCTGAAGAGGAGTGTATTTAAAAAGCTGATTCAAAATGACTTCAGCAGATGCATCTTTCTTGATTTCTATGACAACTCGAACACCATCCTTGTTAGATTCGTCTCTTATGTCACTTATACCCTCAACCGTTTTCTCTTTAACCAGTTCAGCTATTCTTTCAACCATCTTGGCCTTATTAACCATATATGGAATTTCTGAAACGATTATCGATTCTCTTCCAGATGTGCCAGTTATTATCTCTGTTCTTGATCTAACAATGATGGATCCTCGCCCAGTACTGAATGCAGATCTGATTCCTCCACTTCCCATGACTATGGCTCCAGTTGGGAAATCAGGTCCAGGTATTATTTCCATAAGCTCTTCTGTGGTTATATCAGGATTATCTATAACTGCTATGCAAGAGTCTATGACCTCTCCAAGATTGTGAGGAGGAATATTGGTGGCCATGCCAACTGCTATTCCATTGGCTCCATTAACGAGAAGGTTTGGAAATCTGGCAGGCAGTACGCAGGGTTCCTCAATAGATCCATCATAATTTGGTTTGAAATCAACTGTATCATTGTCTATGTCTTGAACCATTTCATGGGCAACCAAACTCATCCTGGCTTCTGTGTATCGGGAAGCTGCAGCCAAATCTCCATCCATAGATCCGAAGTTTCCTTGTCCATCAACCAATGGAACTCTCAGGCTGAAATCCTGAGCTAATCTGACCATGGTGTCATATATAGCTGCATCACCGTGAGGGTGATATTTTCCCATGACCTCACCCACTACCCTTGCGGATTTTCTATATGGCTTGTTATAGTGATTGCCAGTTTCATTCATGGCATAAATAATTCTTCTATGAACTGGCTTGAGACCATCTCGAATATCAGGAAGAGCCCTCGAGATTATGACGCTCATGGCGTAGTCCAAATAAGACTTCTGCATCTCCTCTTCTATTGGAACTATCCTAATGTCTTCGCTCTCTCTGTTTTCCATAAACTTTATAATGGCAAGGGCTAATAGGCCGCATTATAGGACAAACCTGACTAAAAGTCATCAGGTTGGGTCAACATAAACTACAACACACTTGAGATTAGCATATAAATATTATACAACAAGAAATATGAAAAATATTTTTGTACTTGTGACACTGTGCCAAGATTTAATGTAATCCAAAACTTTGCTGTTTTATTGTTGCTATACATGTTTTGTTCTATTTTGTGTCTTGTGGTTGAAGATGCACTTAACTGCGTATTTGCGCTCAACAATTATGGAGTTCTTATCAATGATTACTGGCGTTGCTTAGCTTATATAATTCTCTGCGCTGTCGTTTTTGTTTTCTGTGAACTCTTGCCCAGTGAATATCTTGCAAATAACAACAAGTTGGTCTGGGCACCTCTTTTCGCTCTTTTCGCTTTTTCCATTATTAACATTTCTAATATTTTACAAGAGTACTTTTGGGGCGACGCTAAGCAGGGAGATAAATACGTTCTCCTTATAAATATTTTCGGTATAATTGCATACATTGCTTGGTTATACTTTGAAAGAAGTGAACTGAGAGCAAAGAATAAAAAACTTTATTATTTGATTATTTCCGCGATATTGGCAGCTGTTATATCAACTGGAGGATACCTTTCAAACTCACACATGCCAATAAAAATAATCAGAAGTTTACGCAGAGATGCGAAAATACAAACAGAAGTTCACAATCTTCAGGCAATATTGAGTAATTCGAACGTAATTTATAAAGACACTGAAGAAGTAATGAAAAACGTTGGAGCTGCTCAATCAGATCCTCTCAAATCAGGTATGATAAAATACAAGAAAGTAACTGATAAAGAGTTTTCTCTATCATGGAATTTAGAAACTGATTTTGAGAGCATCAGTGAGAACAGCAGATTACGAAAAATATCACGTTGCTTCGGCGGATTTCACAAGAGTAAGCAAGGAGTGAACGAAAAGATATTCAAACTGAATGAGCGAAAGTCAAAGTAGGTGATGTGCTTCCTTCTTATATCACTCTCGTGCTATGATGGCTTGGTGATCTATTTATCTTTTGAATTGATGGGAAGAATATATGAGATTTTTAAGGGCTATTATATATGTATTTGTTATAACTTGTAGTGTTACTCTTTGGGATTTGTGTGGGAAAAAAGTTAAGGAATTAGTTTCTCAACACATTCTTGGTGAAGAAAAAAATGAGGAACCTGCAGCAAAAGAAGAAACAGCAAAGCCTTCTGAGCCACAAAAAGAGACTGTTCCACCCACCGAAGAAAAACAATCATCAAAAGATTCTTTATGCCCCAATTTTGAAAAAGGTTTTGCAGATGTGGCTAAAAAAGCCATGCATTCTGTTGTTAATGTTGCAACCATGCAAATTATAAAGGAAGAAAACATCCCAGATATAATGGACGATTTTTTCAAAGGTTCCCCCTTTGATGACCTATTTAAGGGATTTTTCGGAAAGGGAGGGGGACAAAGTAAGCCAAGAAAGGCAACCTCTCTCGGCTCCGGGTTCATAGTGAAAGTAGATAAAAATAAGGCATATATAGTAACCAACAATCACGTTGTCGAAAAAGCAAAGAAAATAGTTGTCTACTTACACGACAAAACTGAGATACCAGCAGAATTGCATGCATCTGATCAAAGAACTGATCTCGCTGTTCTATCAATCGATTTGAAGATACTTGGAAAGGATGCAGACATGCTAGTTCCTGTGAAGTGGGGAGATTCAGATGAATTGGAAGAAGGAAATTGGGTAATAGCCATAGGGAATCCCTTTGGGTTAGGAAGCACAGTAACTCATGGAATAGTCTCTGGGAAAGGACGTAGCATTGGAATTCCTGGCAGATCTTCACTTAGTTTTGTGGACGATTTCATACAGCACAGTGCCCAGATTAATATGGGCAATTCCGGAGGATGCTTGTTAAATGTGGCAGGTAAAGTTGTTGGAATCAATAATGTTATCTTCACAACAAGCGGAGGAAATATAGGAATAGGATTTGCAATTCCCTCCAATCTTGCCAAAAACACAGTGGAGCAACTTATAGAACACAAGAGAACCTTCAGAGGATGGCTTGGAGCGGAGGTTCAGTTAGTGACCGCAAAACAAGCAGAAAGTGTTGGGCTTAAAATTGAAAAAAGTTTGGATTCTTCGAGAGTTTTTGGAGCTTTTGTGGCAAGAGTTGTTCCCAAAGGTCCTGCTGAAAAAGCTGGAATTAAAAGGGGAGATATCATCCTTGAATTCGATGGCAAGCCAATTTCTGCCAAAAGTAGTCTCACAAAAATCGTTGGATGCGCCAAAATTGATTCAACTGTGAAAGCGAAGATTTGGAGACAAACAGAAGAAAAAGGCTGGAAAGAAATCACTTTAAGCGTTAAGGTCGGAGATTTTGAAAAAGCTATAGAAACAGGATCAATAGATGGAACTTCCGATGATAAAGAGCAGGGAGAGAAAAAAGAGGAGGAAATCCAGGATCTCGGAATTACAGTATCAAAAATACCTGAGAAAATGAGAGAAGCTATTAGCGCTGAATTTTCAAATCATTTGATTATTACAAAAGTTGACGAAACAAAATTCACAGGATTCTTTGAAATGATGTTTGTACCAGGAGACATCATAATAAGTGCCAATAATGTGAAAATCACCACCATAAAACAGCTTAAAGATGTCTTGAACAAAGTGAAAAACAACAAGGAACTTAGAAATAAACCAGTACCATTTGTAATACT
>JAISOC010000041.1 GCA_031275915.1 Holosporales bacterium
TGCCTTAATCCCTTGAAAAATGAGGATTCCATCTTTTTATAATCCATTTGATTTTTTCTTTTAGGGTAATTTCTCATTGTAAAATACAGGAGAACACTTTTTTCATTCCCTACATTAACCGAAGCCGCTAAAATTAGGAAATCATCATTAATTGTGGTGTAGTCTACGTTAATTTCTATATTATCTCCTGCTCTTAGGCCATTTTGTTCTGTTAGAAAATTGAAGATTACGTCCATATGCGCCCTCCAAAATGTATCATCTATTTGGAAGGAACTGTCCTGCAGAAATCTGTATATAAACATCCTAGAGTTGTGAAAAGATATATTGTGCAAAGAAAATTGGCAACAAGACCAGTACTACTACTTCCAGAGCCTGTAATTCCTTCAATTGCCATGCTCATTTTCTTACAAAAACTTGGACTATATTTGTGAAAATACCTGTTTATACATTCCATTTTACTACCTCTCATATTTTGCGTTTACAAAATATAGTCATTGTATATTAAATTGAAATTACTTACTAGCATTTTGTAGAGAGATAAGACTGACACCGTCGTTGTCCATCCATCTTGCCCGTATTTATATTCTTTTCCATTTAACGTGATACTCTGAGATGCTGACGCAGACATCACTACCCACAGAAGCACAATTGTATTTATAATTTTCATTTTTTGTTCCTCCCGTTTTACAATTAATACACGTCCGTCAACTTATTGAGGGCGTGTTTACCTCATTTATTCTTCCAATTCTTCAGATTCATCTGCCCATGGATCAAATCCTTTCCATGGATTAATGATATCATCAAATATCCTTGCTAAATTCATTAATTTCACATTTTTATCACCGTAATTTTGTTCAATCCAGTAGTAAAATTCATCACTGACTGATTGCCATGAGACGTTTTTCTGTTCTCGAAGTTTATTTATTTTCTCCATTTGGTTTGTTATCTCTGTCATTTTGCTTTCGTCTGCTCCAGTATTTTTATACTCCTTTATCAGAGGATAGAGTTCTTTTTCCATCTTTTTTGTCACTTTTTCAAAATCTTGCATAATTTTTTCGCATTCTTCGATGCTTGACACTTTAAAAGATGAGACATCACCACAATTTTGCCCATCATCGAATGAAGAATTTAGATTCTCATCATCGTTTGTCGAAGAATTCAAATTTTTCTCGTTATTTGAGGGAAAACTTTGGCTATCCAAATTATTAACAATCTCTTCTGCATCGTTGCATAAATCTTCTTTTTCCATTAATTCTTGGTTTTCATATTCTTGTGGCTGAACATCGGCGTTAATCATTTCCTCATTTTCTGCTGCAAAAGCACACACTCCCACACTTAAAGTCAAAGTGCACATAACACCTGTAATAAACTGCTTACGCATAAATTCACCTCCATAAAAACTTCGCTCTTACCAATTATAACAACAATTTCACAATATTTTCAATAATCTATATTGCATTGCTTCTGCAATGTGTTTATTGGCAACGTTTTTGCTTCTGTCCATATCTGCAATTGTTCTGGATACTCTCAAGAGCTTATGGCATCCCCTTGCAGAAATATCAATTTTCTCTATTGCATTCTTAAAGAATTTTACAGTTTCTTCATTCATACACAATATATTCTCCAAAAAGCTACTTTCTACCTTTGAATTCAAGTACTGTTCTCCATCTGGAAATCTTGATCTTTGTATATTTCTGATATTGGTTACTCTATCACGTATTATTTTTGATTTCTCTTGTTTAATCTTGTCAAAGAATTCAGAAACTTTGATACAATTTACATATATAACTATGTCAAATCTATCAAGTATTGGACCAGAGATTCTATTTCTATATTCCAAGGCGCATCTTGGAGATTTTGAGCACTGCTTTTCATAATTTCCGTGATGACCACATTTACAAGGATTCATTGCTGCAATGAGCTGTATATTGGCAGGATATGTGATATGTTCCCTTGCTCTTGCAATAGTAATGTCATGTGTCTCAAGAGGCTGTCTAAGAGAATCTATAGTAGCCTTTTGAAACTCAGGCAATTCATCCAAAAAAAGTATTCCATTATGGGCTAAGGAAATTTCTCCAGGTTTTGCATCAGTTCCTCCCCCAACTAAAGATATGAGAGATGCAGAATTGTGGGGAGATCTATATGGAGGATAGTAAATCAGTCCTCCCTCTGGCATTTTACCGGCTATGCTATATATGCAAGTTGTTTCCAGGGCTTCTCTTGGAGAAAGAGTAGGTAAAATTGTCTGCATTCTTTCTGCTAACATAGATTTGCCAGATCCTGGAGCCCCTATCATCAAGACATTATGCCCCCCAGAGGCAGCTATTTCCAAGGCCCTCTTCGCGATTTCCTGTCCATATACATCTGACATATCTACATTGAATTTTTTCTCTTGAATTGGAGAATTCTCAACAGGAGCCGCAGGAACAATTTGAGATTTGCCTGTAATGTGATTGATTATACAGGTTAAACTTGGAATAGCTATGATGCTGTCATTTCCGCTCCATACAGCTTCTTTTTCGCAAGGTTTTGGACAGATTATCGACCAATTATTCTCATTTGCCAACATAGCTGCACACAGAGTTCCTGATATATAGGGAAGAGTTCCATCTAGTCCAAGTTCTCCAATTGCTATTGAATTATCCAAAATAGAGGCATCTATTACATCCAATGCCCCAAGAATTGATAAAGCGATTGGTAAATCATAGTGTGAACCTGCCTTTGGTAAATCCGCAGGAGCCATATTCACCACTATTTTTTTATTGGGCACCCCAAGACCTATTTGAAAAAAGGCTGCTCTGATACGCTCCTTAGCTTCACCAACAGCCTTGTCTGGGAGACCGACTATGCTAAAAGATGCCATACCTGGAGCAATTTGCGACTCCACAGTAACTTCTATAGGACGCAATCCCATAAACGCCACTGTTTTTACTCTAGAAATCACAAATATATTTCCATGAGTTATATTATATCCAAGAGAATTTTATCAAAAAGTGATGAAAATTTTGTTAATTTACAATTCTTTCATTGAACGAGCCTCGCAAAATTTTAACAACAACACACATGCAGGCCGTCAAGCGGTGTCATTGTGATTTGCGTTTTTATTATGGGGGTGTTCCTAAAGAAATGGGAAAATTCTCTAAAAGCAGTTACATACTATTTGCAGCTTCTGGAGCTCCCTTTTCTTTCTTTGGCTTAATATTCATGAACACCAGCAAGGGAGAAGCTATAAAAATAGATGAAAACGTACCAACCACAATGCCTATTAGTATAGGCAAGCTGAAGGCGGCTATAACTTTCCCCCCAAAAATATAAAGAGCAAAAACCGAGAGCAGTGTTGTTGTAGCCGTCAGTGTTGTTCTTGAAAGTGTTTCGTTTAGGCTCTTATTTACTATTTCCTTCAACTCCAAGCTTTTATATCTCTTCAAATTTTCTCTGATTCTGTCGAAGATAACAACCGTATCATTAATAGAATAGCTGGCAGTTAATAGTATTGCAGTAATAGACATTTCATTAAATTCCATGGGAAATATTGAAAACATACCAAATATGATGGCGCAATCATGAAAGAGAGCTGCAATTGCACATAATCCAAATTGCCATTCAAATCGAACTGCTATATAACAGAGCATAGCGAGAAGAGCAAATCCAACTGCTTTTATAGCATTTGAAACAAGTTCTGCTCCAACTTTTGGACCAACAGTTTCAACTTTTTTATAAACAACTCCATCTCCGAGGGCTCCCTTAACTTTCTGTATAGCCACAGTTTGTTCAGCTCCATCCTCAGATTTTTCCAATTTTATGGAGAATTCGTCAGAGGCTCCAAATTGTTGTATGGCAACCTCTCCAAGGCCAAGTTTCCCGAGTTTATCTCTTAGAGTCTGTATATCTGGATTCCCCGGTATTTTCACTTCGAATATGTATCCTCCCTGGAAATCTATTCCATAGTTGAGGCCTTTTATGAAAACACTACCCATACATACCAGTATTAAAGCGACTGCCAAAGAGAGCAAATATTTTGTTTTTCCGACAATGTCGAACTTTGTACCATACCTGATTAAATGTAAACGAAACATAATAAATACCTTCCTTTTATCTATATAACTATATCCTGATTTTTGTGTTTCTTAAGCCAGATGGCTATCACTGCCTTCGTGAGAGAAAATGTTGTGAACAGAGATATAATGGTGCCTATTGCCAATGTTACTGCGAATCCCTTTATAGGTCCTGATCCAAATTCATACAAAACTATAGACCCCACCAAAGTTGTGAAATTTGAATCAATAATGGTGGTGGTTGCCATTTTATACCCCTGGGCTATTGCCATAGCCGGTCTGATTCCTAATCGTATCTCCTCCCTGATTCTTTCATATATAAGAACATTTGAGTCAACTGCCATACCAATTGTGAGGGCTATACCAGCTATTCCTGGCAAGGTCAAAGTAGCTCCAAGCAGTGTTAAAGAAGCAAACAACAAAATTATGTTAAAAGTCAGTGAAATAACAGAAAATCCACCAAATTTTCCATACGAAAGCATCATAAACAAAGAAACAAGAGCAAATGCGAGCAAAGTTGCCAATTTCCCATCAGCAATGGAGTCAGCTCCAAGACTCGGGCCAACATTCCTCTCTTCAACAACGTTGAGTGGAGCTGGAAGGGCACCTGCCCTCAAAAGCAAAGCTAATTCCTGAGCTTCCTCCATAGTGAAGTGTCCAGTAACAACTGCTGTTCCATTATTAATAACTGCTTGAAAAACAGGAGCACTGAGAACTTTTCCATCAAGAACCATTGCAAATTGTTTGTGCAAATATTTGGAAGAGAGCTCAGCCATTTTTCTTGTTCCCTCTATCTTGTCAAATTTTTGAGAGACACATGGCATACTTGTTTGTGGATCTATGGTCATTTGCGCATCCACAAGAGACTTTCCTGTTAAAAACACCTGCTTTTTAACAGGTACATAATAGACGACACCTTTTCCTTTATCTTCTGGAAGATACATAACTCCTGGCTTTACAGGAAGCTTTGGCCTGGTTCCTGCCTGTGCTGGAATAGTCTCAAGTTCTTCATCCACTCCGTGAAAAGTCAACATAGCAGTTTTCCCAAGTCTCTTCTTGATCTCAGCTGGATCTTCAACCCCAGGCAATTGCACAATTATTCTGTCATATCCTTGACGAAGAATAGTTGGTTCTTTTGTCCCCGCTTCATCTATCCTTCTTCTAATAACTTCTATAGATTCTCCAACAATTCTCTTTGCAAATTTCTCTAGAAATTCTTCAGATATAGAGGCTTTTATCTCTGCTCCCTCAGCAATTACTTCGAGTTCAGGTTCTATTTTTAAAAGAATCTTTTTAACTTTATCGGCATCTTTTTCGTTTTTAAGAGATATCAATGTTGCAGTAGAACCACCTTTCGTTATTTGTTGTACAGATATTTTTTTATACAAAATGCGTTCTTTTCTGAGTTGCTTTCTTGCCTCATCAACAATGCTTTCCTGATGCTCTTTCTCAACAGTTTTCATATCAACTTCGAGCTGTATATGAGAACCACCCCTGAGCTCAAGCCCAAGACTCACTGTGTGTTGCAAAAAAGCTGGCAATTTATCAAACGTTTTTTGATCAAGAGAGGATGGAATGGCTATTATAAGTCCAATCAAACATATGCATACGGTTGTTAAGAATCTAAATTTTGAAACTACTATCATCTAACAGATTTTCTCCGATAAAAAACTACTTTTTTGGCTTTTTCGTTACACTTTGTTTCACATTTTTCTGATTTTTCTTTTGAATCGAAGCGACTACCTTTTCCTTCTTAAGTATGGGACCAGTTTCTACCTCTGTTGTGTTTTGTTCAGTTGTTGGAGTTGAAACAGAAACTGCAGAGGCTGGAGCTGTCGGATTTACAACACTTGCAATTGTGGATTTCACGAACTTCACAAAGATCTTGTCGGAAATTTCTATAAGGACTTCTTGATCGTTCAGAACTTTTGCAATTGTTCCTATTATTCCACTATTCGTCACCACTTTATCACCTTTTTTGATGGCGCTTACCAAAGCCTGGTGCTGTTTAGTTCTTTTCTGCTGTGGCCTAATCAAAAGAAAATAAATGATTCCTATGAACAAAACCATAGGAAGGAATGACATTAATCCACCACCACTCGATGCTGCTCCGTCTGCCATCGCAGATCCAACGAAGAAAATCATAAAATTTAAAAACCTAAAAACAAATATGATCACTAGTTTACCATAGCAAGACAGCTATGGAAGGATTTTTTCTGGATCAACAGGAGTTCTTGTCTTATCTTTCTTGTTTACATCAAAAATCTGCAGATGTAATTGAGGAGATTTCGCATTGCCGCTTTTTCCCACTTTTCCTATAACAGTTCCCTTTTTAATCTTCTGCCCAGCAGAAACAGAATACTCTTGCAGATGTGAATACACTGACAATTTATTTTTCTTATTGTGCAAAATTATAACAGTTTTCCCATATGATGATGCTTCTCCATCCAAAGTTTTTGCAATTCTGATAGTTCCGTCTGTTATGGCTTTCACTGGAGTTCCAGCAGATGCCTTTAGAATCACTTCTCCATCACTCGAATCACTGAAATTCTGCACAATCTTGTTTTGGCCATCTGTAATTGGCCACACATAATCACTAGATTCTTCTTCAACTATTTGTGGAGCATCAGATTCAACTTCTTGCGCTGGCTGTTCATTTTCAGGCTTTGGCTTCTCAACTTCATCTGCAGTTTTTACAACCTCTTTTTCTTGTTCTTTTTTCTCTTGTTTTGTTTTTTCTTCAATAACCACCTCAGAATCTACCTGCGTTGATGAAGAATCTTCAACTTTCACATTGATAACAAGCCTCTGTCCATTATATAGCTGATATGGTGGACTCAGCCTATTCAACCTTATTAACTCGGTCCTAGTCATAGAATATTTTTCAGCAATTGATCCAACAGATTCTCCATAAGAAACTATATGATATGGAATAACCCTTTCAACTTGAACGACTTCTGGCAAACTATGATATTGCTCATCTGTTGAGCAGGCACTTAGAAAAAAAATAACAAAACACGCAGCGAAATGAACTCCAATGCCTGATTTCATCATGTTGTCACCATTGTTAGAAGTAGCGTTAGCGAAGCGCAAGCGAAGCAAGCGTACACACCTATATTCCCTCTTTCTCTCCCTCCCCAGTATATTTCCTTTTTGGAACGAGAAAGAGAGAACCAGATTGAGAGGCACTTTGTCAAGGTGGAGAGCGAAGCGGACCTTGACAAAGTTTGGCCGAGCAATCGGTATAATGGAGTTCCTCCAAAAAGGAAGTATACTTTAGGAGTATCTGTACGGAAACAATCTGGCACAATTGAGTTCCTCCAAAAAACAAAATACGACATAAAGTGTTCGAATAATTTCATAAACTCTTTCAACAAAGTCATGTTACTTAAAAATCTCCTCCAAATCTTTCATCGTTGATACTGCAGTAAAATCCAGAGATATAGGTGTTATCGATATAAAATTATTGTTAACTGCTCCAAGATCAGTTTCCAATTCTTTGGTCATGTCATTTTTCCTATGCTCCACTCCTCCTATCCAAAAATATGGATCCCCTCTTGGATCAACTGATTGTATGACATGATTTTCTCCAACTCTGAATCCCTGTCTAGTTATTTTTATTCCCCTCACTTCTCCAACACTATTTGCTGCGGGGAAATTAATATTCAACAAAACATTCTTAGGAAATTCGAATTCCTTCACAATGGTTTCTATTATTCCTGCTCCGTATTTTCTTGCTATATCCCAATTGATGTTTCCATCATGGAAAGTTCTCTGACTAAAGGCTATAGAAGAAACTCCAAGCAGACAGGCCTCCATTGCAGCAGCAACTGTTCCAGAATAATTTATATCTTCTGCTAAGTTTGAATCATAATTAATGCCACTTAGCATAATATCTGGTTTCGGATTTATCACGTGTTTAAGAGCCATGACAACACTATCAGTTGGAGTTCCATTGACAGAAAAATGATGGTCATCATGCTCATTTAATCTGAGAGGAGTTTTCAAAGTCAAAGAGTGTCCTGCTCCACTCATGTTTGTATCTGGAGCGACAACATATACGTCTTCAGATATACTCTTTGCTATCTCCTCAAGAACTGAGATACCAGCGGCTCTTATTCCATCATCATTACTGATCAAAATTTTCATACAACGCAACTATCCAAAATATATGCAACAACAAGGTTTATCCTTTTAATTCCTTCATATGTCATTATAATCCTTCCATTTTCAAAAACCACATAACAATTCTCAATCAATCTTGAGATTTTTTCTTGAGATATTGGAAAATCTGTAAGATTTATTCCGCATTTTGCTCGAAGGCCCATTATAACCCTCTCCTTTAAAACATCATTTTCCGATAATTCTTCAATTTTAAGTTCATGCTTATCAGTGTATTCAATAGCCAGTTTCTGTTCATTTTTCAAGGTAACTCGACTGTGGGCACCGGGACCTATTCCAAAGTAATCCTCATATCTCCAGTATGCAAGATTGTGCTTACTCTGAAATCCGGGCTTAGAGAAATTCGACACTTCATATGCTTCGAATCCATTTTTGGGCAAAACATCGTGAGTTGTATCAAAAAATTCATCTGTATCCAAAGGCTGCAATATTTTTCCAGCTTGGACATTCTTTCCTAAAGGAGTGTTTTCTTCAATTGTCAGCTCATAGCAAGAAATGTGTTGTATCTTCTCAGAAAATAAATCCACAACTTCGAGAAGTTCATTATTCCATTCCTCAGGGATTTGCCCAGGTCTGTTATATATCATATCTATTGAAATATTCTCAAAAACCTCAGATATATTATGGACACATCTGATAGCTTCTTCGGCTGTGTGAGATCTTCTGCCAAGAATTTGTAAACCTCTATCATATATTGACTGCACTCCTATTGATATTCTGTTCACTCCACTCTCAGCAATATCTTCAGAAATTGTTCCAGGATTAGCCTCCAATGTTATCTCAA
>JAISOC010000096.1 GCA_031275915.1 Holosporales bacterium
TTTCAAAAGATGTACACTCAAATCGTTTTTCAACCAAGTAATTTTGAAACCAATTTAGTCTGAGAGGCCTGTGCCACAAGCAATTTAATAATTTAAGCCTACTCGTTTGTGACATCGCACAACTATGCTTATGATAATTTACATACTCCGGCTCTGTGCTCCGTATACTCCTCCAAAAAGGAAAGATACTGAAGGAACACAAGACTTTGTAGTTAGACTTTTACATTCAGTTGTCAGTTCCTGAATCATCTTTTGCAATGGGGTAATAGAAAACCATTTACATACACATATGATTAAAGCACATAATATAATAATAGTTGTTCGTTCAAAAGTGGGGAGGAATGATGAGCAGGATATCACTGTGTATGCTTGTGGGAGTGTGTGCTTGTGTTTCATCTGTGTATGCTAGTTCTTCAAGCAGTCTTACAAGTCAGTTCGTTGTATCGAAAAATCCAGAAATTTTACATGAAGAAGAATATTATGAAGAAGTAAGTTTACCCTTAATAAAGTATGCTTCAGGTGATATATTTGATGGATGTCGTGATTTTAAAACAAAGTATGTACATTTAGTAGAATGTATTACAAGTGATGCGTTTAATAGATGGCCTAATCTTACAACAGTATATTTATCTTCAGTAAAATGTATTTCAGGTAATGTATTTAATGGATGTGACAGTCTTAAAGAAGTATATGCTTCTTCATTGGAAGAAATTAAAGAATCTGGGGAAAAAATTAAAGGATCTTGGGAAAAAATTAAAGGATTGGGCCGTGTAACATTTAGTGATTGTTTCGGTGTCGAAAAAATGTTTTTCCTTAAATTAAAAAAAGTTGAAGGTAAATTTTTATTTAACTGTCCTAATATCGAAGTACTAGTCGTACCTTTATTGGAGAATGTTGAGGACTGTTTCTTGGGGATACTCAATGATGACTATTTTAAACGATGGAATAAAAATAAACCTGAAGATAAATTAGAAAAAATATATTGCCCTGAATTAAAGCATGCAGGGGCTAGGTTCTTAGCCAGGCGTCACGGAACGGTACAATTACCTAAATTAGAAAGTATTGGTAATTTTGCGTTCTTTGAGTGTACTTTTGTTGAAATAAATTTACCTTCAGTAAAATATATTGGAAATAACTCATTTAATGGATGCTACAATCTTAAAGCAGTATATTGCGATTCATTGGAAGAGATTGGTAGTATGGCATTCAGTTGTTGTTGGAATCTTGAAGAAGTATTTTTTCCTGTGTTAAAAAAAGTTGGGAGAAATTTTTTATTTCAATGCCCTAAACTCAAAAAAATATATTTAGGGGCACCTAACATAGTATTTGAAGATGGTGCATTCGAAACTGGAGCCAAAACAAAAAACATAGACCTGTTCATATGTAATAATAATCAATATTTGTTGAGAAACATTGGCCCATTTAAATCTGTCCAGGTATACTCTTCAGCAGCTTGGAAGAATTCATAACATCTGCAGATCATCCAAAAACAGGTGATCTGCATTTTGCTTTGCATATTTACTATAAAAATTCTGGAAAAAAATACAAAATATCATTACATTCTTAGGGGGTTTATTATAATAAACAATGCCAATTTGATTATGTTTGAGGCAGAGATGCTGTAATGGCAACATCAACAGGATTTATAGAGGGAGTCATCCGTAGCATACCGTCTTTGCCTGTCGTAATTGGTATAATCTTGGCGGTTGCCTTCATAGCAATGCTTGCAGTCACGATAGGCACTCTTGTCTCTATGAAGAGAGCTGAGATGAGGGCAAAGAAGGTTGTGGATCTTCCTCCTTCAGCCATGAAAAAAGACAAAAATCAAGAAGATATTGATGATAAAAATGCGAAGGTTCCTCCTCCCGTTGGAGAATGGTTCAGCAGATATCTCATAGGAAAGGGATACATAAAAGTACACAGCATAGTACGTTCATTTTTCAAATCCATGGATTTTTTGAAATCTTCCCTGGGAAGCGGATATAAATATAAATTGCCATGGTTTTTAATGATAGGCACTTCAGAATCAGGGAAATCCTCTCTCCTTTCCGGATTCACACAGGATGAAATTTTTGATGAGGATGACGAAGATGATGCAGATATAACATGGTGGTTTTTGAAAAATGGAGTAGTTCTGGATGTAAAGGGAGATGTTTTTCTTCCAAAAGAGGGTCTAAAGACCAACGAAAAGAGCTGGAATATAACATTAAATATGCTTGCGAGATACAGAAGTGATAGACCAATTAACGGTATAGTTCTCACAATTCCAGCCAATGAACTCTATGGAAAAAACAAACTTTCTGCAGATGAAATTAAAAAGAGAACCTCTTTTGTTTCAAGAAAGCTCAATTTTGCCCAAAATTTCCTTGGATTGAAACTTCCCGTATATGTTGTAATAACTAAAACTGATCTCGTCCCTGGATTTCAAAGTTTCTGTTCAGAAATACCAGTTAGGAACAGGAACAATATGCTTGGGTGGTCATGTCCATATCCAATAGATGCTATGTATCACAGCAAATGGATTGAGGAGGCTTTTGAATCAATAGAAGACGAGCTCAATGAAATCAGAATGGAAATTCTCTCCGAAAGCGGAATTACAACAACAAGAGACGGTGTTTTCGTGTTCCCTAGCGAATTGCTGACAGTTCGTGAGAATTTATCCTTCTATCTTGATAGTATCTTCAGATCTGGATCTGCGGAAGAAAGATTTTATTTCAGAGGCTTGTATTTCACAGGAGACAGCAAGATGGTTCCTCTTCTTCCATTCAGTGGAGAAGAGAATGCATCTGCTATTATGGGAACTCCTGATGCTGATGTGAACGAAGCTGGTAGTTTAACAGCCTATTTCAGAAACGAAGAATTTGCTCCAAAAAAGATTTTTTTCTTCGAGGATTTAATATGCAGGAAAGTGCTTCTTGAGGGAGGCATAGCAAGTCCTATAAGATCCAAGGTATATCAATCTAATAAATCTATTTTTGTGGCCAAAATATCCACGGCTGCCTTCGTTCTGATAGGAAGTTATGGATTGTTTAATGCCAGAGATAATCTGAAAAGGAACACAGATAATTTATATCCATCTCTGTTCAAGGTATCTTCCATCATCAGAAATGCCGATACATTAACCATGAAGAATCTCGAAAAAAATGGGAATGAAATATTAAGCAGATGCACAGGACAACTCCTGGCAATGATGCAACAGTTGAATAATGCAAAATTTTCATCCATTTTTGTTCCGGCTTCTTGGTTCAGCAATATAAATTCCGAACTTACGGAAACTCTCAGAATTTCATATCAGAGGGTTGTTGTGAGAACCATATATATGAATCTCATACTGAAGGCCAGAGCCCTGTTGAGTATGCAGCCTTCTGCAGAGCATTCTTCAAAAAGCATTAAGGAACTCCTCAATCCATATAGCTCAAAGGAATACGCTCTCATGAAATCGTATGTCAGTGGCCTCGTTGAGATTGAAAAAAATATTAAGAAATTCGATAGCCTGAGAACTTCCGGAGATCCAAAAGATCTGGAAGATTTGATTGATTTCACATTTCAAGGAGCCTTGCCCAAGGAATTTCTCAATAATTATGATCAATTCAGAAGGATCTTGATAAATACTCCATTTCCTCCAATTGATCTCAGTCCCTATAGAAAAGTCGCTTTCGATGTCCTCTTAAATCTCTTTCAGAATTTTATAGATGCTATTTTTTCAGAAAGAAGCAGTGGGAGCATAATTTCGTTCTTAAACAGATTTATAGACGATTTAAACAAGCAAAATATAGAAAAGATACCAGACTGCAAAGAATTTTTGAAATTTGCCAGAGATTTAACAAGTGTCTGCAAGGAGCTTGGAGAAGAGGGATCAACATGGCTGGATTCTCCAACATTCAAGGTGGATGATGAATATAACAGATTCCTGGATGATGTCGAGGTGTTGTTCGGAAAGGATACTACCCAGCAATTCTTGGACACAACTGCCTATCATTTCGATGAACTCAAGAAAAAACTCAAAGAGTTCAACAAAATGCTGGTTGATGAGAACGATAAGAAACAGGATGAAGAAACTCCGATTTCCCACGGAATTTTTGTGATGAATAAGGCATTATCGGAACTTTACAAGGCTCCATATATGAAGGAGCCAGGAAAATATCAATTAATTACGGAAATTCCTGAAGGAAAAATGATTTATTGGGATGATGAACTTGTGCAATATGCCTATGAAATTGGCAAGAAATTCGAACAATTCGCGGCAACTGCTGTGAAAGATTTTCCAAAATCTATGCAGGAGGGGGTCATGCTTCTTGCAAAAGCGAATCTGTGTGCGCTTATAGCAAGCATAATAGCCAAAGCTCAAAGCTTTGTGGAAGCCCCAAGTGCTTTAACTGATGAGCTAACTTCTGAAGAAATTTTGCAGAAACAGGTGGCAGAATTAAAGGGAGTAGCTCCGAAATTTGTGAGTCTCCTCAAAATATTGAGAAACGATAATGTGAATTTTGTTTTCAGTGATCTAAGAACAATTCTCAATAAAATAGGATTTTCTTTGCTGGATCACATAGATAATCTACTTGAAGATCAAAAACCATATACTCCACAAAATCTCAGCTTTTCATACTGGAACGGGGAGATTGGAGCGAGTTATAAGGCATATTCTGCCTTTGATGATGAAGAACTAAAATTGTATCTGCAATTGCAAAGAAAACTTATAACAAGGCTGGCGATCGAATTCGCAGAGCCAATTGTACAGTTTTTGAAATCCGATGTTGTATTCGACCAGAATTTTGGGAATCATGGACAACTTACTAAATGGATCAGAATTGTTGATGGCGTAAAGGGACTTCAGACCAGAGATCCTGCAAATCCAGTCACTATGACAGAGAGATTTATTATAAAAACATTAAATTCATACAATCTGGACAATATCACAACAGAAATCTCCTTATCAGATATCAAAGGAGAATCCAGTGAATATTTCACGAATTTGGTGAAGCAAATAAAGAAGGGCATAATGGCAAAGGCAGAGGTTCTCATACGGCAGAGAAACATCAAGCGTTATGATTCTCTCCGAGATTTCTATTCAAAACATCTGATCAACAAATATCCATTCTCAGGGTATGATAAGTCGCAAAGATCTTCTGTGGACGCAGATCTCGAATCTGTTAAGCAATTTTTCAAGATGTATGATGAATTTGGGGGAACACCTGAGAAAGTCTTAGATCAGATATATCAGCTTGGAGAAGATTCCAAAGAAATGTATGAATTTATCAAAAAAGTACATGTTCTAAGGCAATTTTTCGGAGATTTCGTTAATTCTCAGTATGATACTCCGAAAGTTAAATTGGAAATTGATTTTAATTTAAATAAAAAAGGAGAAACCAATATCGGATATTTGGTTGACAGGATTTTTAAACCAAATCACGATGCGAACATAGAATTTATAAGTGAAGATAAGGGAGCAGTCTGGTATTTCGCGGAACCAATACAAATAATATTTAGATGGGCAGAGGGAGATGATAACGCAGAAAAGCCGACATTCGATCAAAATGATCCAGATATTATTATAGAAAACACAAAGGCTACGGTTGAATGCGTTGGCAATTGGGCTGTTCTAAGATTTCTTCAGAAGTATAAGGCGGAAGAAGCAGGAGCAGATAAACTGTTAGCCAATCAGAATTTGTTGAATTTTAAAATACCGCTGAGCAATGGGAAAACGGCCAGTATATATGCTGCAGTAACTGCAAGTCTTCCTCAAAAGCCTGAGGATCCATCAGTAACAACATTGCCAGTTCCAGTTCCACCTGGAAATATGCCAGAAATGAACCAAAAAGTTGTGGCCCTATCAAATGTTCCAACTTTGGTTGAAAGAGCCTCAGTACATAGCACTGTCTCCACAGATGTGGAAGAAGATGAAGAAGAAGATGAAACAAAAGAAGTAAATGCTACTAAGAAAAAGACTTCGAAAACCAAAAAGAAAAGAGAAAAAGGAAAGGAAAAGGAAAAAGAAAGGAAAGAAGCTATGAAAATTCTGGAATCGGAGGAAGAGATAGAGACTTTGGAAAAAGAGAAGACTTCCGAGATCTCTGATGAACCAATAGAATAATACGCATCAAATAGAACATATAATTTGTTGTCCCTTCTAAAGAGGCAAATTTTTCAAGTATAACTTCCGCCAGAAGTAGCGTTAGCGAAAGAAGTGAGCAAGCGTACACTCCTACCTTTCCCTTCTTCCTATTCCCCCCCTACAGTATATTTCCTTTTTGGAACAGCAGCAGAGATCCCAATTGTGAAGCGCTTGGTCAAGGTAGAGAGCGAAGCGAACCTTGACCAAGATAGCGGAGCAATTGGTACAATGGAGTTCCTCCAAAAAGGAAAGTATACTGAAGAAACACAAAACTCTGTAGATAGACTTCTACATTTAGTTGTTAGTTCCGTCATATATGATCTGTTACATTTCATTTTCACAAAAGTAAAAGATTTTTCGAGTTTTTTGGGATATTCTGTATTGTGAGATTATGATTTTTTTATTAAGAGACCCCGTAACTAATGGGCAAAATAGCTATCATAGCTGGTAGTGGCGATCTCCCATCCAAGGTGTCCAATCAACTTGATCTTATTGGCAGATCCTACGAAATAATTCCAATATCTGAAGGATCTAGCTTTTGTCTTGGGCAAATTGGGGCAATATTAAAACATATAAAATCGATAGGAGCCACCGAGGTTATACTATGTGGAGGAGTGAAAAGACCAAGTCTGTTTAAATTAAAACTTGATGAAGTTGGAAAGAAATGGGTTAAAAAGCTAGGTTACAGAGTTTTTCTGGGAGATGATGCCCTCTTGAAGGGAATAAAAAGGTTGCTTGCAGCAGAGGGACTTGAAATACTGGGACCACAGAGTATTTTACAATCCCTATTGAGTCCAGCAGGACTTTTAACTGTTAGAAAACCAAGTGAGCAGGATATATTCGATATAGCTCGAGGGATGTTTGTATTAAACTCCATATCCAAAGCTGACATTGGGCAATCCGTTGTTGTACAGGAAGGAGTTGTCATAGCAGTTGAGGCAATTGAGGGAACGAGAAACATGATTCTGCGTTCTAAAGCGTTGAAAATAGCAGAAAATGGAGGAGTTCTTGTAAAGAATTCCAAAATTGCTCAATCTCCAGATATGGATCTCCCAACTATTGGAAAAGAAACTGTTTTGGAATGCAAAGAATCAGGATTACATGGAATAGCAGTTGGAGCAGGAGCAACTCAAATCATAGATCTTGAGAGTACTAAAAAACTGGCTAATGAGAATGATATTTTTATTATAGGCATTTAGAAGGCGTGTTTTCATTTGAATTAAAAAAGATACCCTTAATTCCACTATGGCTGGTGTTTGCCATATCTACATTTGGAATCTGCATACTGTGCTCAATAAACTCCGGCAATTTTTTTCCATGGGGGATAAGACAGCTCATAAGATTATGCATAGGAACTGTGGCCCTATTTAGCGGAGCTTATATTCCCATTCATTTTTGGAAAAAATATGCGTATTTTTTATACATGTTTGGGGTAGCTCTTTTAATTTGCGTAGTAATAGCAGGAAAAATTAGTATGGGAGCACAAAGATGGATCTCAATGTTCTCCTTCAATTTCCAACCCTCCGAGCTAATGCGAATGTTCCTCATTTTTGCAATAGCAAAATATTTTTCAAGCAAAACAGTGGAACAAATTCGAACAACAGTATGTCTGATCCCAGGAATAGTTATTCTTACTATCCCAATGACATTAGTTTTAATACAACCAGATCTTGGAACAGCCATCATATTCTTCTGCGTATGTATCTCAATATTTTTCGTGTGTGGAGTTCAAATTTGGAAGTTTGTAATAGCATTTTTAGGAGGAATAACCAGCATCCCTCTCATTTGGCATTTGTTACACGATTATCAAAAGAGCAGAATCTTGATGTTTTTTTCTCCAGAAAAAGATCCAAATGGAGCAGGATATCACGTTATACAGTCAAAAATAGCTCTTGGTTCAGGAGGAATTTTTGGAAAAGGCCTACTTAATGGTTCTCAGTGCCAATTGAATTTTCTTCCTGAAAAACAGACGGATTTTGTATTTGCAGCCCTTGGAGAGGAACTGGGGTTCATAGGATGTTTAATCCTTATTATACTATTCGCAATTTTGATAATGTATAACTTTATTGTTTTTACAAAACAAAGAAGTAAATTCAGGCAGATATTAGTTTTTGGACTAAATGCTATGCTCTTCTTTTATGTTTTTATCAATATATCAATGGTTTGTGGAATGTTGCCAGTTGTTGGAATTCCTTTACCTTTCTTTTCGTATGGAGGTAGCGCATTAGTCGTCCTTATGTTTTGCCAGGGCATTATATTCTCAGCTGATATAGATAAAAACAAACTCTCTGAGCGTATGGGATAGTGATATTTTTCTACCAACCGAAATACGAATCAAATTTTGAAAAACCATCAAGTTGTGGCACAAAACACACAATTTATGTTAATTTTTAACGGAAAATTATAAAACATTGCAGAGTTCACAGCACAATGATAAAATA
>JAISOC010000100.1 GCA_031275915.1 Holosporales bacterium
AAGAACTGGAGAGGAATAGCAACAAGATATGCAAAGAATAT
Source organism: Holosporales bacterium (assembly GCA_031275915.1). Lineage (GTDB taxonomy): Bacteria > Pseudomonadota > Alphaproteobacteria > RUG11792 > RUG11792 > JAISOC01. The sequence continues at coordinate 42 of JAISOC010000100.1, forward strand.
TAAATCTTTTATTGCTATTGTTCAAATTAGATGCATGATGTTGTGGGCAAAAATGGTAATTTGACGACAAGGTGTAGAGGTTTTCATACACTATATCTCTTCTTTCCCTGCCTGTCAATGAGAAAAAGTATAACAGAAAACCTATAGTCCAGATCTTAATCCTATAGAGAGATTCTGGAGCTGGCTTAAGAGACAGATTAGAAGTATTATAAATAAGTTTACTTCTTTAGATGAAGCAATAGATCATATGTTTGTTAATTAGATGGAGTATATTTGTTACCAAGAATACTTTCTAAGTTTAAATCTGGATGTTACGCAATCATCTTTAGACAACAAATTGTGCTCAGCATCTGTAGATTCTACAGCGATTCTATGTAATAGCTGTAGTAACTGTAATTCTGAAAGAACTACAAAAGTGAAAAGATCACTTTTTTCCCGCATTACATTCTTTCAAAAGACCTTCCCCAATCAGTTTCAAAAGATTTTCTCCCACCTGTTTCAAAAAATCTTTCATTAAACTATCAACATCTCCTGTATTTCTCAATTGAACAGAAAAATAAGCACCGTTCACCAACCATACTATATGGTCTGTTTTTTTGCAAACTGACAGACTCATTTCTGTGGGAGAACTACATTCTTTCAAAAGATCTTCCGCCACCTGTTCCAAAAAAAATTCCCACACCCATTTCAAAAATTTCAATTGAACAGAAGAACAAGCACTGTCCCCACACCAAATTACTGATTGACGTGTTTCTGTTGTAAGAGAATCTTCTATTAAACTATTTGTGGTATCAACATCCTTTGGATTTTCTAAGAGAGTAAGAGCAGAAGAATAAGCACTGCTCACCAACCCAGTTACTACAACTATACCTATCAACAACTTCTTCATTATTCTCTCCAATAAATTTAAACAAAACAAACATTCCGCACTATGTTGTAACATCATTTTCGGATAGAGAAAGCACCTTTGTCAATACAACAACATAAAACCATTATGACACAAAACCCCTGATACACAGTTGGGTAATGCCGAGGTATATATAATTATTATTTCATACTCAAAACAAATTTATCAGCTCGTTTTTCAAGTTTATACGGTACATTGAAAACAAAAGGAACGTTAATTGATCCATGACCAAATTTGTTGGATTTATAAACAGGAATTGCGATTTCATGAGCAAAATTTTTCAAGGCGGCATCTACAAATGCATTATCTGCCTCATTGTAACATATGAACTCTCCAAAAATTATGGCAACACACCCCTTTAAAATACCTGCCTGCTTCATATGAACAAGAGTCCTATATAATCTTTGAGGAGTCTCATGACAGTCCTCTACTAACAATATCTTTCCATTGGTTTTTACTTCCCAAATGGTTCCTATACTAGAGTCCAGTAAAGCCATATTTCCACCTGTTAATGTTGCTTTTATTACAGCAGTTGTTTCTGCCTTTTTATTTAATGGTATTATATCATCAATTATTGGCATTTTAGTTCCGTTTAAATAATCTACAACGCTTTGTATATTGCTCCTTTTGTCTTTGTCTAACCATTCTTTTAGCACTGCCCCGTGAATGTTTTTCCATCCATATTTTTGAGCAGTGTATAACAGCAATGTTGTAACATCCGAATACCCGATTATTACACATTGTTTGTGTGAAAAACTCTGCGGAAGTGATTCAACGAGACAATATGATCCATAGCCTCCCCGAGCAGCCCAAATAATTGTATTTTCTGAGGTAGATTTCTTAATTGCTCTAACTAAATTGTCCAGTTTTTTGCCCCTATCCTTTCCATAAGAGCAAAGCTTTATATTCTCTGAATATGTGCACTCAGAGAAATCTATCCCCGGCAATGATTTTATCAGTTGGTCTTTAATATTAGTTGGTAAGTCACTACTCGGGGTGATAGCAATAATTTTCATTTGCCCAATGTCTAAATTCTTTGTCGTTTCATTCCCAGAAGTACTTGAATTCGCAAGAACCCTATTTTCTGTTCTATTATCTTGAGTTGATATATTTAAGCAAGCCACAAGTAATAGTGGAATCGTAAAGTACAAAATCATAATCTGCATCAACTTAAGAATTTTTCCTGTCACAATATTTTCATTTTTCGACATGGGTTACTTTTCCTGTTCTTTTTTCTTTTTCAGATTTGAAAATATCACCCAGCCCTGTTTCTTTCAACTATTTACCACCAATACTTTTTAGGTCTAAATCCAAATTCAATGGATTACAACTATTTTCAGAACTTTTTGTACCTTTTGATAAAATCGGAAAATATGGTAATCCGAAGGTTAGCAAACACATTGTTGAGAGATCAAAATTCATTGTTTGGAGATTAAAACTCATTTGGGGAGCAGAACGAGAAAATGATTCCAGTGAGGAATCAGAACAAACATGTGATTTCGAAAAATCCGCGGAAATGAGAGGACCTTGCACCTCCAAAAGAGTTTCCCCAATCTGTTGCAAATTTGAAGAATTTTTCGTTAAACTATACTCATTTTCTGCATTTTCTGAGGGAGTAGGAGTAGGAGTAAAAGAAGAATAAGCACTGCTCACCAACCCAGTTACTGCAACTATACCTATCAATAACTTTCTCATTTTATTATTTCCTCCAATAAATCCAAATAAAAACAAGTACTCATATTACATTATAACACTCTTTAAAAAAATACAACATCTTTATTAATAGTGATTATTCCTCTTGTTCCCTCTTTTTTTCAACGATACGAGCACTCTTGCCAGTTCTGTTTCTGAGATAGTATAGTTTTGCTCTTCTGACTTTCCCGTGTTTTACGACATTGATTTGGATATTTGGGGAATATAGATGAAAGAGTCTCTCAACTCCTTCTCCATTGGAAATTTTCCTCACCCTAAACGAGGAATTAATACCTCTGTTTTTGCGGGATATAACAACTCCCTCAAATGATTGCATTCTTTCCCTGGTTCCTTCAACAACCTTGGCCAGGACATTCACAGAGTCTCCTGCCCTGAAAATTGGTATTTTCTTTCCCTGGGTCAATCTCTCGATATTTTCTTTATCAATTTGTTGTATAAGATTCACAGCACTTTATCTCCATAAATATAAAAAAGATATCTATACATCTTCACGATCAACATATTTTTTCCACAAATCTGGCCTCTTGTCTTTCGTGATCTGTTCGGATTTGTCTTTTCTCCATTTGGCAATAGCCTCATGATTTCCAGACAGAAGAACAGAAGGTACATTTTCTCCATTCCAAATTGCAGGTCTAGTATACTGTGGATATTCAAGAAGATCCACAGAAAAGCTTTCATGTATAACAGATTCGCTGTTGTTCAT
>JAISOC010000043.1 GCA_031275915.1 Holosporales bacterium
CAAAAAGAAATAATACTGGGGTGTTTCATCTATTAATCATTTTCTTTGGCTTGTGAATCACAGGCTTTTTTGTTACCTTTAACTATCTCAGCGTTTTTACAGATATCTATAATGCAAACCCTGTATGTAACAACTCCAATATATTACGTTAATGCCAAGCCTCACATTGGACACGCGTACACCACTATTGTTTGCGATGTTTTCACGAGATTTAACAAAATGCTTGGTAAAAATGTTAAATTTGTAACTGGAACAGATGAACACGGGAAAAAAATAGAACAGAGTGCCACTAAGGCAGGACTAGATCCTAAAAAGTTCACTGATAATATATCGCAACTTTTCAGAGATATCCTTCCTGTTTTAAATATTTTCAATAATGATTTTATAAGAACAACAGAGGAGAGGCACAAGAAAGCAGTATCTGCTATATGGAATAAATTATCTGAAAAAGGATATATATATCTCGGAGAATATTCAGGTTGGTATGATATTCGCAATGAAGCTTACTTCTCAGAGGATGAGTTAATAGACGGAAAATCCCCCCTTGGAGGAGAGGTTACAATAATGAAGGAGGAGTGCTATTTCTTCAAACTCTCTGAATTCGAAGATAAACTTTTGAAATTCTATGATGAAAATCCAGATTTTATTTTCCCAGAAACTAGAAGAAATGAAGTTCTAAGCTTTGTTAAAGGAGGACTAAAGGATCTGGCCATTTCAAGAGCAAGCTTCAAATGGGGAATCCCAGTTCCAAACGATCCCAAGCATGTTATATATGTGTGGGTGGATGCTCTGACGAATTATCTCACAATGCTTGGATATCCTCATGAATCTGATATGAATAACAATCAATATTGGCAAAATTCCATACATTTTGTGGGGAAAGAGATTGTTAGATTTCATGCTGTGTATTGGCCAGCCTTGCTTATGGCCTCCGGAATTAGACCTCCAAAACAAATAGTTGCTCATGGATGGTGGATGAGTGAAGGAGAAAAAATGTCGAAATCTCTTGGTAATGTCCAAGATCCAGTGAAATATTGTAAACTTTTTGGCTCAGATTCTTTGAGATATTTTTTGCTGAGAGAGCTTTCCTTTGGATCTGATGGAAATTTTTCTCTTGAAGGATTTATAGGAAGATATAACGGAGTTTTAGCAAATGCGTATGGAAATTTATGCAAACGTGTCCTGTCTATAGCTCAAAAAAATTGCTCTGGAATTGTGAAGAAAACTGAAGATGAAGCAGATTTTATAAAAGAGATAGAAAAAATTCTGAATGAAACAATAGAGTTGGTTGAAAAATATGCATTTAATAGATATCTCGAAAAAGTTGAAACTGCCATAGCTTTTGCGAATCAATATGTGGATCAACAAAAACCATGGGCTATTGAGGATCAAAACGCACTTCAAAACATCCTGCATAACCTATTAATCGCAATAATACAAATCACAAAATTCTTTGAACCTGTTATTCCAATAGCCGCTTCCAAAGTTCTTTCACAAATTAAAGTTCTGGATAATAAAGATATTGTGGTTACCAACAGTGATGATTCCCTGTTTCCCAGAATAGATGCTTCCAAAATTGGTGAATTTGATGTCTTTGAAAGAGAATAAAATGTTAAAGATAGGAGTTTTGGGAGCAGGAGCTTTTGGAACTGCTTTGGCTATTATGTTCTCGAAAACACACGAAATTTTTCTATTTTCAGCTGCAAAGGAACATGCTGATACTATAAAACTTTCCAGAGAAAATGAATTTTTGAAAGGGTTTCACATACATGACGAGATTAATGTAATTTCTGATATAAAGAATATAGATTTTGATTATATATTGTGGTGTTTCCCAGTCACTCCTAGTCTCTCCATTCTGAAAAAAATCGCCCTTAATATTAATGAAAACACTCCAATTATCATCTGTTCAAAAGGAATTTGTGAAAATGGTAAGTTTTTGTCTGATGAATTTGAGAAAATCTTACCTAAAAACGATATAGGAGTTTTATCTGGTCCGAATTTCGCAATAGATATAGCTTCTCTCAAATTTTCTGCAGCTGACCTTGGATTTAAGGATATCTCCGTAGCTCAAAAAATTTGTTTAGATTTATCCGGTAAGTTCATGAGATTAGTTCCAAACGACGATATAATTGGCATACAGGTAGCAGGAGCTATCAAAAATGTTATAGCTATTGCCTGCGGAATATTAGCATCTGTCGATGGAGGACAGAACTCTCTGGCTGCTCTCATTACTTTGGGCCTTCAAGAAATGGTGTCAATAGGAAAAAAACTTGGAGCCAAAAAGGAGACATTTTACTGTTTATCTGGAATCGGAGATCTTCTCCTAACAGCCTCAAGTGAAACCTCAAGAAATATGCAATTTGGCAAAAGATTGGGGCTTGGAGAATCTGTAAATCATATTTTCTCAACTTCTCACTCTGTTAATGAGGGAGCAGTATGCGTTGATTATGTGGTGAATACAGTCGACTCAAATGCAATTATATGTCGGACAGTTTCAGATATCATGCATGGAAAGAAGGAACCAGGAAGTATTTTGGAAGTATGTCAAAGAAATACTGTTGCATAAAAAATTGCTCTGAAAATTCTTCATTATTCTTCCTATTCTCTTTTCTTTTTCAAATTTGAAAATATCACCTAGTCACATTTCATCCGATTATAGTCGTGCGATGTTACAAACTAGTAGTCTTAAATTGTTGAATGGCTTATGGCGCGGGCTTTCCCAGGCTAAATTGGTTTCAAAAATTACTCGGTTAGAAGCCGATCCGAGTATACTTCTCTCTACTCCTCCATTATATTTAGGACTAGCTGGAGGGAGCACAAACAACTGTCTTGCTTTTTTCTGGAGATATAAGCTTGTAAAGAGCTATAATCTTGGGGGGTAGAGTAAATATCTACATAAAAGGTCTCCTTATAGAATGAATAGTATCAACACTTATTCTAGAGACCTTTTTTGTCTCACATGTGTTTGAACTTGGTCATAATTGTAGTCAATGTTTCAGTTTTCGTGTATATTACTTGCATAATCTCGAAGTTCTCGTGGCATGATAACATAAAAAAAATAGATAAGAGTGGTTCATCGTAGTAAAAATTTTTTGAAAAAAAAGAGCCAGAGATAAGTGATCTCTGGCTCTTTTTTTTGTGCAACAAGTTTTAGAAAATTCTACCAAATCTGACTTCGAGCTTGTGTCCAGTTATTTTTATCTTATGCTTCATGTTGTTGCGACCTATGTGCGCTGGATATGCCACAAATTCGTCGTGTTTTACTGTGATTTTATTTCCAAGTTGGAATGAGTATTTGAAATCAACAAAGTAGTTACAATTAATAAATGTTCTCACACCAATTGTAGGTTCTAACCCAAATCTAAACTTCTTGACTTTTTTGACTGAAAGAGCTTTCGATGACAAATCAGAATCCAACCACGGACGCCCGGATGCTTCCCCAACAACCGATATTCCCCCATCGTCATAGTGTGGATAAATCATCCTAATTCCTGAGAAAGTATTTTGTTCTCCAGCATCGTTTGTTTCTATAACAGCTGATGGATAAATAGCGTTCATTGTTGGAAGTTTGGCTGATGCCTGATTTAAAGCTGCCTGAGCTGTTACAAGTTCTCCATCATCATTTAACCTCTTTACATATTCATGCAAGAATGAACTGCCCTTGAAGTTTTCCAGATGCCCATTAATATATGGAATAGGAACTGCATCCGCATATTGTTTTAGATTCGTATTTGGCTGTATTTTAATTTCATACCTGCTATACGTAAGTCCAAGTGCGCAATAGTAAATTGTATTGACATGCTTAAATCCAATCATTGGAGTGATGAAGAAATTCACACTCTTCTTGACGTTAATATCGTAGGCAGTGTGAAAATCTGGAAGCGATAGAAGAGTAGCTCCTGCTTGTCTCCCCATTCCTGAGACGTATACAGGCCTGACTTTGCCACTATCTGAATCATACACTGTTCCAAGAATTTCTGCTGTTCTGACTGGATTATGTATCTTTTCATTTTTGTCAACATATTCAATGTTTCCATTTGCGAAATCTGTCTGATTAAGGGGTGTTATACTACTGTGTTTTACGATATTTGTTTTGAGATGTGAATATCCAGCCCCCAGTTCAATTCCGTAGTATATCTTTCCAGATGTTCCTCCATATCCAGCAAATATTGATCCTCCGAGTGATGGCTTGTATGTCTTGATTTGATTATCAATTGCTTCCATTTCAGCAGTTTTTTCATATTTATCGTTTTTGGTTCCATCATGTACTTCATCACTACACCTTGCAGATGTCATAGTTGTGTACACTCCTGGAATGTTAGCA